>JBJTBB010000095.1:0-6145 GCA_046091125.1 Planctomycetaceae bacterium | reverse complement strand
GGACACGATGTAGTACCAGTCGGCAAAACGGTTATTGAGGTCCCGCACCTTTTTCCTGGCCGCTTTCACCGCATCGTCATACTCATCTTGTTTCCGCTTGTTCTCGCGTTCGACTCGGCGACGCTCTTCGACGGCCGCCTGCATTCGCGCTTCGGCCGCCTCTGCCGCATCGAGGGCCTTTGCTGCAGAGTCCTCTTTGGACGCCGATTTTCCGTCAGAACCGTCCTCCACTTTCCCCTCATCCTTATCGGCTGGCTTTGCATCCTGCTTTCCTAGATTCGAATCGCCATTCTTGACGTCGGAAGAATTCCCGTCTTCCGACTCGTCTTCCAAGGCATTCAGTGCGACGAGGCGGAAGGGGCTCACACGAACACCCGATGGATCGAGGCGATGCGCACCCTCCTCGGCGGCCGGCTCGTCTTTCTCCTGACTTTCCGGAGTCCCGCCTTTTTCATCCGGACCCTTCTTTCCGGCTGCTTCGTCGCTGCCAGCCTCCGAGCCCGCGCGATCGCCGTCGGCTTTTGGTGCATCCGGTGATGCCTGGGGTTTCGTACCCTCACCGGAACCTGTTTCTGGAACCGCCTCGATGGCTGGCTTCTCCAACAAATCCTCATTGACCCTCGCCATGACGAGCACGTAACGCCCGCCCGCTTCATCAGACGAGGCATCTTTCTCGGTTCCATCCGACTTTGCCACGGTGGTGGTCGCACCAAATCGGAGCACGTATTCCACTCCATCCTTCAGACCGACGATCGTCTCGCCGTCCGTGGAGAGGATTTCACCGTTGTTGAGCGGCAGGAACCCCCGCTGCTGAAGCGATGCGACCGCCGCCGAATCGCCGGTGAAGCTTTCCTCAGCCTTCAAATCGGCCGAGAGACCGGCTGGCTTTCGCACGACATCGACAATCTTGAGGTCTCCGACGGCATTCCGCAGGTCGTTGAGTTTCGTGGTCACGAGCTCCTCATCCTCGCCAAGCGTCTTCTCGACCGCTTTCGAGGATGGCTCATTGGCATCGGTCGACTCCAACTTTTCCAGTGACCATTTTCCGTCCTTGTCGACGTAGCCGAACGTCATGCGATCCTTTCGCTGCTGCTCGACCCGCAACCGGCCGCCTGCCTCGACGGCCGCGAGCGCGTAGTCGTCCAACACGACCTGCTTGATGTCCCAAGGGGAGAGTTTCAGCAGGTCTTTCTCGATCCAGTTTTCGAAGGCGGTCGGAAACTTTGAAAGGTCGATCGAGACCCGATACACCGGATCCTGTCCAGCCTTGCGCACGAAGCGGATCGACTTGCCTGCAGGCGCTTGGCCACTACGGGACGACCTGTCCTCCTTGCCGACGACAAGCCTCGCGAGCTTGGTGCCCGCCGAATCGCGGACCTCGATCAGTTCACCGATGCCCGTCATACCGGCTTCGAGCTTCTCGGGGTCCGGTTCGATGACGCCATAGGTCTCATGGTCGGCGGCGGTACGACTCACCACGTCGAGTGACTGAAGGTCGACGAGTTCCGTTGCAGCGGCAGCCAACTGCTCCTTGGCGTCGGCGGGATAGTTCTGATGCGATGGAAGCACCCATACACCGCCCGTCTTGACGACCTTGAATGGATGGATCGTCGCCAATTCGTCGTCGTAGCGCAGAATCTCGAGGCTGGCGGCCTTGGACGGGTCGGACAACTCTGGAAACAGAACCCGCTCCTCCTCGATGGCGATCTTGACGGTCCTTGTCCGCGGCTGAACCGCGAAGCCTGCCAACAGCAGCCCCAGACCGGTGAGGAGATACACACCCGTCGTCTTCATCGCGGGCGAAAGCCGGGTATCGGAAGACGGATGCAGCTGCTTCGCCCGTGTGGTGGTGGACTCCATGATCGACTCCGTGAAGGTCTCTTTTCGTGTGGTTTCCCGCCGTCGGACTTTCCGCCGAGCTCCTTTATCCGGTCATCGGGTGGTTCATCGGCTACCGCAACCGCGATTTGGCCACACCAACTCTTTCGGCCGCCCGCCTGCTGAAATAGACGAAGAAGGCAACGATGAGCGGGGGAATCGGCGGAAGGAGCACGGCGAGCCACTTCTGCCAATCCTGCTCCCGGCGAATGCGCGATGCGAGCTGTCGCTCGACCGTAGCCACATCAGCATCCCTCGTCCTTCGCAGCCGCTCGATTTTCGTGTCGAGCCGCCGCTGGGCGAGCCGCTGTCGACTGGCCAGCTGCTGGAGTGCCTGCATGGCCTCCTGAGGGTCGGCATCCTCTCGCGACTCGAGCTCCTTCATCTTTTTCTGGAATTCACCGATTTCCCCCTGCATGTCGGCGTTTGCCTTCTGCTCGGCCTGCTCGAATTCGCTCGTGAACTTCCTCCGCTGGTCATCGGCCATTTCGCGAGCCTCGGATACCGTCTCCTCGATACGCTCCAGGGTTCTGTGCCGCGGCTTTCGTTTGCGGATCTCCAGGAAGCGATCGTCCCCCGCGAGTTGATCGAGAACGTTGAGGACGAATGCAACATTGTCGAAGTCGAGTGCGAACACCTCATCCGGACGGTCTCGTAGACCAAAAATCCTTCCATCCATCAGATCGATGTCCGCCACGATGGCGGCACGGATCGGCTTTCGTTCGACTGCGGACGAACCCTGAGCACCCTCTTCGGCAGTGACTGGATCCGGAGACTGCCGCTCGACAAGTGCCGCAAGCGTCATCTCCGTACTGCCCGGCTTTTCAAATGCCCTCAGTTGTCGGGCATCACCACGGTTGGACATCACCTGCTCGACCTCGATCGTGCCACTTCGGGTCCCCGTTTGCACAAGTGGCGTCCACTGGACATCCGCCGTCTCGTCCTTTGCAAGACCTCCCGGAAAGGCGAAGAGTACTTCTTGCAGGCCGGCAGTGACCGGTTCGTTGCCATTAAACGCGCCGATCCGATCCTCCCCGCTGAGCGCTCCGTCAATAAAGACGAACTCGTTCGGCAGTTGGAGTTTTGGGTGCGGGTTATAGTCCTGCCAGACGACGAGAGGATCGAGTCCGGTTCCCCCGAACGCCGGCCGCCCTTCACGGACGAGCATCTTCACGCCAAGCGTGCGCAAGACGCTGTCGAAGTCGCCCTTTGGCTGGCCCTGTGGCTGGAACATCGCCATCGGCCCACCGCCACCCCGCCTCGGCTGACCCGTCCCCGGGATGCCCGCCATCAGCACGGGAAGCGGATCCTCGAAGATTGCGACTGGCTGGCCCGCACGAACCGCCTCCACCAGGTGCACCATCTGTTCCGGACCGAGCGACGAAGGCTGAACCGCGAGCAGCACGTCGTATCGTTCGGTGATCGGACTCGTCGGATCGACCTGGACGACGTCGTACTGTCGCTCCAGCTCGTCCACGATCGCCTGACGGGGACGCTGCTGACCCGTCATCATGTCGAAACCGCCAAAAAGGTCGGCATCGGTGGTCAGCACCCCCAGACGTTTTCGCTGGGACTGCGCGGCCGTGCAGACCGAACGAATCAACTCGTACTCGACCGGAGTACCCCTGTCGAAAAAGGGCACGACGACCTTTTCGAGTCCGCTTGTCACCGCCAAGCCGAGAAAGAGCTGCTTCTCCCGAAATGTCCCTCGCTCACGCGAGAGCACGGTGACCGGCTCGATCCCGTAGAGCTGCGAGGCGAGTGCCGCCGCCTCGGAATTGGGCTCGGTCGACACCACCTCGACCTGCACCTTGCCGCCTCCCAGCCGCTCAACCTGCCGCAGCATGTTGACCAGGTTGAGCCTTGTCTGGGCATAGTCTTCCGGGACATCCTCGGCCGGACTGATGTATGCAGTGATCTCGACAGGCCGCTTGGAGTCCAACTCGCGCAGAAGCTTACGAGTGTCTGGCGCAAGTGAACTGATGCGCTCCTCGGTGAGGTCGATCGGCACGTCGAATGCCCGTGCCACGGAAACCAAGCCGATCACCGCGGCCGCCAGACCGACCGTCCGACCCACATAGTGCAGGCCCATAAACGGCTCGTCACGGCGACCGATCCAGTGTCGCCGCCCGATCAGCACCATCGCCACGTACAGAGAGACCGCGATGACCCCGAGAAAGAACGCCACCGACGAGAGACTCACGACGCCCCTGCCGAAGTCCGAAAAGTGCTCGGCAACGCCGAAGTTGCGCACAAGCCCGGCCTCTTTTGGCCCCATCACGAGCCCAGCCAGGTCGGCGAGCGCCAGCGGCGCCTTGTACAATAGGCCCAGGATGAATCCCACCGTGAGATTGCTCGTGAGAAAACTCGCCACCATGCCGACCGACAGCATCGCCAGGCCGACGAACCAATAGCCGAGATAGTTGGCAAAAAACAACCCCCGATCAGGCGTGCCCCAGAGTTGCAGAATGATCAGGTTGCAGACCATCGAGAACATGAGCGCGACGGTGTAAATGCCCACGCACGCCAGGTATTTTCCGAAGACCACTTCCTGATCACTCGCGGGAATCGTGAGCAGGAGTTCATCCGTTCCCTGCCTCCGCTCCTCGGCCCAAACGCTCATCGTGATCGCGGGTATGAAGACGAGCAGGATCGCCGGCAGGTAACGGTTGAGCTGATCGAGATTCGCAAGATTCGAGTTGAAGAATTCCGGCGGCCAGAATGCCGCGAGCGACCCGAGCAACACGAAGACACAAATGAAGACGTAGCCTGTCGGATTTGAGAAATAGGCGACGAAATTCCGCTTGAATACAGCGTCGAGCACGTGCCATTTCATGGACTGCGTTCCTCCTGAAAAACTCTTGGGCCAGCGTCGTCGGGAATCCCGTTGAGGTCGCCCGTGAGGGCCGTCCCACTCTTGTCAGCTCCGCGTCAACTGGTGGAATCGCTCATCAAGCGACCGGCCACCCCCGAGGAGTTCACCGGGGGAGCCGTCGAAGCGAACACGACCTTCTGAAATGAGCACCACACGGTCGGCGAGTGCGTCGACCTCCTGCAGGATGTGTGTCGACAGAAGGATCGTCTTCTTTTCACCGAGTCGGCGAATCGTCTCCCGCATCTCGCGGATCTGGTTCGGATCGAGACCGCTGGTCGGCTCATCGAGAATCAACACATCGGGCTCGTGGAGCAGCACCTGCGCCATGCCGACGCGCTGCCGATACCCTTTCGACAGTTTGCCGATCGCCTTTCCGATCACGCTACCAAGTTCACACTGCTTAACCACGGCGTCGATCCTCTCGGTCTTCTGCGTCCGCGACATCCCTCGCGCATCGGCAAAGAACTCGAGCAGGCTGCGGGGTGTCATGTCTGGATACAGTGGACCGTTTTCGGGAAGGTAGCCAAGTCGCTCGGCTCCGGCGAGCCGATCGGTCGCCATGTCGAAACCGGCGATCCGCGCGCGTCCGGCCGACGGAGCGAGATACCCGGTGAGGATCTTCATCGTCGTGCTCTTACCCGCCCCATTGGGCCCGAGAAAGGCGACGATCTGGCCTCGAGGAACACGAAAGCTCACGTCCTCGATGGCGATGAACGAGCCATAGTATTTCGAGAGGCCATCGGCCTCGATCATGGCGGCTGCATCTTCCCCGCTGGCGCCCGGCCTAACAGCCGTCGAAAGTCCCGAAACCCTTTCCATCATCTCGTCGCCTTCCACTAGAAGCACACTTGGTTCACGACTCCCACCTCCGGGAGTTCATCAATTCTTCAGGTCATCATCAACGCCCCGCTCCACCGACGGTCGACTGGTCAGAGACCGGGCCGGATAGCAGGGAATGTACTCAGGCGTCCCGGACGATTCATCAGAACCGACCGGTTCTCATCCACCGTCTGTATTCGGAACCGCCACGACGGCTCCGAATCAGCTAAGAAAATAGGCGCTGTAAGCCTGGATTGTCCAGTCCCGCGGCCGCTCGATCAACCAGCGGTGCCGCATGCGAGCCGCCCGCGAGCCTCGGTGATAGTTGAGTTCAGACACTGCAGTGGGCGGTTGAAGAATTGGCTGCTCCGGGAATCAGCTGAACGCCTTGTTGCCATTAGACTCCGTCGGCCTCGGACCGGCCGGCGAAGCCTCGACCGGTTCAAACCGTCCCCCCTCCGCACTTCTGCTCCAGAGAAGGTGACCGCGCCAGGCGTCGGAAGTCTTTGGGTAGTCGCTCCGCACATGGACACCGCGGGTTTCTTCCCGCAGGGTTGCAGAACGAATCATGAG
>JBJTBB010000094.1:0-10841 GCA_046091125.1 Planctomycetaceae bacterium | reverse complement strand
GGGCGGGTGGATACTCGAAGCTTCTCAATCTGGGGCCTCGACCACCACAAGGAGTCTACGAACAAGATGAGTCGTCAGGAGCGACCGGTCCGCACCGCCATCGTCGGCCTCGGCTTCGGGGCGGAGTTCATCCCGATCCATCAGAGGCACCCCCATGCCCAACTCGTCGCGATCTGCCAGCGATCACGAGAAAAGCTCGAGACGATCGGCAAGGCCCACGGCGTGGAACGACGGTATCAGTCCTACGCAGACGTTCTCAAGGACAAGGACGTCGACGCCGTCCACATCAACTCCCCGATTCCCGACCACGCGGCGATGTCGGTGGCCGCGCTCGAGGCCGGCAAGCATGTCATGTGCACCGTGCCGATGGCCACGAGCGTCGAGGACTGCAAGCGGATCGTCGACCTCACGTCGAAAACCGGCCTGAAGTACATGATGGCTGAAACGGTCGTCTACGCCCGCGAGTTCCTGTTCATCAAGCAGTTGGCCGACCGGGGTGAGCTGGGGAAAATCCAGTTCGTCCAGGCGAGCCACCAACAGGACATGGACGGCTGGCCCAACTACTGGCCTGGGCTGCCCCCGATGCACTACGCGACGCATTGCGTCGGTCCATGCCTGGCACTCGAGCGGAAAGACGCCGAGGAAGTGAGTTGTTTCGGGTCGGGTCGCATCCGCGAGGAACTCGTCGGCATCTACGGTTCGCCGTTCGCCGTCGAGAGCGCCCATGTCAAGCTCAAGGGCAGTGACGTGGTGGCGAGGATCATCCGCTCCCTGTTCGACACGGCCAGGCAGTATCGTGAAAGTTTCGACGTGTACGGCTCCAAGAAGAGCTTCGAGTGGCAGCTCGTCGAGGGAGAGGAACCGGTGGTCCACGTCGCCACGCGTCCGGAGCCGGAGATCCCCGAGCGGGCCACCGTGCCGGACTTCGCCCATCTGCTGCCCGAGCCGATCCGTCGCTTCACGACCGGTGGTGTCTACGATGCCGATGAGCACCAGCACCTTTCCTTCACCCAGGGGGGCGGGCACGGTGGCAGCCATCCGCATCTGGTGCACGAGTTCGTGACGGCCCTGGTCGAAGGACGCGACCCCTACCCCAATGCCCGCCAAAGCGCGAACTGGACCTGTACGGGACTGCTCGCCCATGAGTCGGCCATGGCCGGTGGAGCGATCAAAAGGCTGCCCGAGTGGAGTTTTTCAACGTGAAAGCGATGCTCGCAATTCTCGCCCTGTTGATCGGCGAAGTGGTGCTGGCGGCGGATGTACCGATCAGAGTGCTGTTTCTCGGGGATGAGGGGCACCATCGTCCCGCCGAACGCTTCGCCCAACTCCAGCCGGTGCTCGCCGAGCGGGGAATCGAGTTGGTCTACACGCAGGACCTTTCGAATCTGTCGAGCGACTCGCTCGACAGACACGACGTGCTTGCGGTGTATGCCAACATCGCAGCGCTTCCAGCCGAAGGAGAGGCAGCCATCCTGGAGTTCGTCCGCGGCGGTGGTGGAATCGTACCGATCCATTGCGCGAGCTTCTGCTTTCACAACTCCCCCGCATGGATCGACCTGGTCGGAGCCCAGTTCCAGAAGCACGGCACCGGTGAGTTCCGAACCGTGAACGTGGCGGCGGACCATCCGTTGATGCAGGGCTTCGGTGGATTCAGGAGTTGGGATGAGACGTATGTCCACGCGAAGCACAATCCGCGAGGCAGGATCGTACTCGAGGAGCGGGTTGAAGGAGAGGCGCGAGAACCCTGGACATGGGTGCGACAAGAGGGCAAGGGCCGCGTCTTCTACACCGCCTGGGGTCACGACGAGCGAACCTGGGGGCACCCTGGATTTCACAATCTCCTCGAACGGGGCATCCGCTTCGCCGCCGGCAGGGACCCGCGTGAGGCAGGGCCCTATGCCGACCATCCCGCGATGACTTCGCATCCGGAAGGGCTGGCGGCCTTCGACTTCCAGCCGGCCCAGGTCGCCTTCTACTCACCACCGGGGCACGCAGGCAGCCGGAACGAGCCGCTCGAGCAGATGCAGAAACCGCGTCCCGCCGAGGAGTCGATCAACCACGCGATCACACCGGAGGGATTCCACGTTGAACTGTTCGCGAGTGAGCCCTTGCTCGAGGGCAAGCCGCTGGCGTTCGCATTCGATGCAGACGGGGGATTGTTCGTGGCGGAAAGCCTCGATTACCCCAACGACCTCGTCGAGCCGGCATCCGACGACCCGACAGCGCCGGTCGACGGTCATGACCGGATCGTGCGCGTCGACGACACCGACGGGGACGGAATCGCCGACCGCCGAGTCGTGTTCGCCGACAGGCTTTCGATCCCGACGAGCATGCTTGCCCACGACGGTGGGCTGATCGTGACCCAGGCCCCACTGACCCTTTTTCTCAAGGACACAGACGGCGATGGCGCGGCCGATGTCCGCACGGTGCTCTTCAGCGGGTGGGGTACGGGTGACACGCACGCCGGCCCCAGCAACCTCAGTTGGGGATTCGACGGATGGGTGTACGGGATGGTCGGCTATGCGGGGTTCCGCGGTACGGTGGGTGGCGAGGCGGTCGGCTTCCCGTCCGGCTTCTTCCGCTTCCTGCCCGACGGCTCGAAGCTCGAGTATCTCCGCAGCACCAACAATAACTCCTGGGGCTTCGGCTTCAGCGAAGAGGGTCTGGTGTTCGGCTCGACCGCCAACGGTAACCCCAGCGAGCACATGCCGCTGGCCAATCGTGTCTATGAACGGGTTCGTGGATGGAGCGCCGAACGGCTAAACGGCATCGCCGGTAGTCCAGATATGGAACTCGCCCCGCGGGCGGCGGATCCCGCGACGGCCGTGGCGATCCGACAGGTCGATCACCATGGCCGCTTTACTGCTGCCGCTGGGCATCGTCTCTTCACCGCTCGTGCCTTCCCCCGTGAATACTGGAACCGCACGGCGTTCGTCTGCGAACCCACCGGGCACATCGTGGCCACCTTCCAGCTCTCCCCACGCGGTGCCGGCTTCACCAGCCGGATGGCGTGGGACCTGGTGGCCAGCGACGACGAATGGACCGCGCCGATCCAGGCCGAGGTCGGCCCGGACGGGCAGGTCTGGGTCATCGACTGGTACAACTTCATCGTCCAGCACAACCCCACGCCCGCCGGTTTCGAAACCGGTCGTCGCGGGGCCTATGTGACGCCTCTACGCGACAAGACGCACGGTCGGATCTGGCGGGTGGTGCATGGCAGGCCGTCCACCTCACGCCGAGAGTCGCTGGCAGAGGCGTCGCTGAATGAACTCGTCGCGACCCTTCGGGACGACAATCTGTTCTGGAGGGAGCGGGCCCAGCGGGCGCTCGTACAACGGAGCGGGACGGATGGGGGTCGCGAGGTCGTGCCGGCGCTTGTGAATCTCGTCCGGGATTCGTCCGTCGACGCCATCGGACTCAATCCTGGGGCCATCCATGCGATCTGGACCCTGCGGCTTCTCGGAGCGCTCGACGGCCCGAGCGCCGACCCGCTGGCCGTCGCGACGGTCCAGTCGGCACTCATGCATCCGTCGGCTGGCGTTCGGATGAACGCCGTCAAGGCGATGCCGAGGGATCAGGCGTCGCTCACGAAGCTCGTCGGCTCCGGAGCGGCCACCGACCCGTCAGCGCTCGTGCGACTGTCGGTGTTGGAGGCGATTGGCGAATGGCCGGCGTCGGCGGAGGCCGGGTCGCTCCTGCTGCGACTGCTTGCAGACCCGCGTTCGCTCGCCGACCCTGTCCTCGCCGATGCCGCGACGAGTGCCGCCGTCGTGCAGTCCAGTGTCATCCTGCCGCAGTTGCTCGCGCTGGCCGGAGAGGAGCGGACGGCGGGCAGACGGCTCACACTCGTCTCGAGGGTGGCGGAGCACGTGGCAAGAGGGGGGGATCGGGAATCCGTTTCGCAGGTCCTCGTGGCGGCGGCGGCGGCACGGGTCGACACCGCGACGGCGGCCGTCGCCGGGCTGGCGGCGGGATGGCCGAAGGGTTCTCAGGTGTCCCTGGCGGCCACCGCCGAGACGGCGATCGTCGCACTGGCCGATGCCCTGCCGGCAGCAGGGCAGGGTCAGCTCGTGACATTCGTTCAGAAAACGGGCAGCAAGGCCCTCGACGCCAGGATCGGCGCGATCAGCGAAGCCCTCATCGGCCAGATCGACGACGGCTCCGCGCAGGATGCCGACCGTGCCGCAGCCGCGGAGCGACTCGTGGTGCTTCGGCCGGCCGACCCGGCTGTGGTCGAGATGCTCTTGACTCGCACCCGTGGTCGATCGAGCCCCGATCTCGCTTCCGGTCTCGTGGCGGCCATCGGGAAATCCTCCTGCCCGGAGGCGGTGGACGGGCTGCTTGGCCAGCTCGGGGCGTTCACTCCGATCGTGCGGGAGACTGCGGTGCGGACCGTGCTCGCCAACCGCGACTGGGCGGCCGCACTCGTGGGCCGACTGGAGAACGGGTCCGTGAGGATCGGCGACATTCCCATCACGGAGCGAACGAAGCTGGCAGAGCACCCGGATCGGAAGATCCGCGACCGGGTCAAAAAGATGCTCGAGAAGGGAGGCGGCCTGCCAAGCGCGGATCGTCAGCGGGTGATCGACGAGATCCTTCCGGTCGTGCTTGCCGGTGGCGATGTCACCCGCGGCAAGGGCGTCTTCAAGGAGCATTGTGGCAAGTGCCACATGCACGCCGGCGAAGGAGGTAGGGTCGGGCCGGATTTGACGGGCATGGCCGTCCACCCGGCGCACGAACTTCTGATCCACATTCTCGACCCGAATCGATCGGTCGAGGGCAACTACCGTTCGTATACCGTCACCACCGACGACGGCCGGGTCGTGACCGGCCTGCTCGCCGCCGAGAGTCGGACGGCCGTCGAACTCGTCGACGCGGAGGGCAAGCGGCAGGTGGTGCAGCGTGATGCGATCGATGAATTCAATGCCTCGCCCAACTCGCTGATGCCGGTGGGCTTTGAGAAGCAGATCAAGCCGGAGGGCTTCGCCGACCTGCTCGCGTTCCTGACGGCCCGCGGCCGATTCCTGCCGCTGAATCTCGAGAAAGTTGTCACCGCCGTCAGCACGCGGGGCATGTTCTATGACCCGGAAAGCCGTGTCGAACGGCTCGTCTTCCCCGATTGGGGCCCCAAGCAGTTCAAGGGCGTTCCCTTCACGCTGGTCGACCCCCAGGGGCAGAACACCCCCAATGTGGTGCTCCTCCACGGACCCAACGGGTACCTCGCGCCCAAGATGCCCAAGAGCGTTTCGATGCCGATTGGGTCGGCTGTTCGGATTATCCATCTTCTCGGTGGTGTCGGAGGCTGGTCGTTTCCGGCGACCGCCAAGGACTCCAACTCGCTGATCGTGCGGATCGTTTACGCCGACGGGCAGATCGAGGACCATCCACTTGTCAATGGCGTGCACATGGCAGACTACATTCGCCGCGTAGACGTGCCGGAAAGTCAATTCGCCTTCGACCTCGACGGCCGCCAGGTGCGGGCCCTGCAGGTCGTACCCGCCAGGCAGGATCCAATCGCGTCGCTGGAGTTCAGGAAGGGAGACGACCAGACTGCGCCGATCGTGGTCGCCGTGACCCTCGAACTCCCCTGAGCGACGCCGGCGAAAGGCATGTCACCGAAGTGGTGACATGCCTTTTGGGATGCTCACCGCACCTCCAGCAATTCGACGAGAAAGTGGAGCTGCGCCTTGGGCGGGATCGGACCACCGGGAGTGCCCCTGTCGCCGTAGCCAAGTTTGCTCGGGATCTGGAGTTCGATCATCCCGCCCTCCCCCACCAGCTGCATGCCTTCGGTCCATCCTGGGATCACCTGGTTGAGACCAAACTCGATCGGTTCTCCCCGGCGGTAGGAGCTGTCGAACACCTTTCCATCGTCAAGCCAGCCGTGGTAATGGACCTTCACGGCGTTCGTTGCCTTGGGGTTCGCGCCCGAGCCCTTGCGGAGCACGCGGTACTGCAGGCCAGAAGGCGTCGAGGTGAATGCCTTCGGTGCGTCGGGGTCGATCTCGCCGGCCCCCTTGGGGAGTTCGGGATGGGGGACGGGGGCTGGATCGATGGCCATTGCGGTCTCCTGGCTGATGTGGGTGAGGGCAAGGAGGCACAGGGGGATCGCGAAGGCAGGCGCAAACCGCATCGGTGAACTCCTCCGATTGGGATCAATTGTGAATCGAACATTTCCGGGCCGACCGGATCGGAGGCAACATCCTAGAGCATTTCCTGGCGCGGCGTCGCGACGTCTTGGTCACCGAGCGTTTCAGTTGAGGGGTGCTGCGTCAGATCCATCGGAGGCGCCCGTGCCTTGGAATGCCTCCATGAGTCGGCGGAGGGCTTCCCGAAGTCGGTCGGTGGGGCAGGCGATGTTGATCCGCACGAAGCCAGGGGTGCCGAAGTCCCGCCCGTCGGACGTGCCCAGACCCGCGGCCTCGCAGATGGACTGGGCATCGGTTCCTCGTCCCTTGAGCGCGTCGCGGCAGTCGATCCAGCAGAGATACGTCGCACGAGGCGGGACCATGGAAAGCCCCTCGAGCGTCGAGACGGTCTCCATGACCAGATCACGATGGGTGGCGAGCACCCTCAGCAGCCGTCGTCGCCAGGGGTCACCGTGCCGCCAGGCCGCCTCGGCTGCCGCGTAGCCCAGGGGATTGACCATCGGCACGAGTCCGCCACCGGCTGCGCGCCAGCGTGGCCGTAGGAGCGGATCCGGAATGATCGCCGCGGCACACCCGAGCCCGGCGAGGTTCCAGGTCTTGCTCGGCGCGACGAGTGTGACGGCGCGGGCGGCCACCGGATGATCGAGGCTCGCAAAGGGTACGTGAGGACTTCCGTCCAGGATCAGATCGGACCAGATTTCGTCGGAAATGACTTCAAGACGATGCCGTTCAGCGAATGCGGCCAAGGCGAGCAGGTCCTGACGGGAGTGCACCATGCCGGTTGGATTCTGGGGGTGACACAGCCAAAGCACCCGTGAGCGAGGGGTGACGGCGGCGGCGAGGGTGTCGAAGTCGATCTCCCAGCGGGCCGCCGGCGTACCCACATCACGGGCGGCGAGTTCCGCGCGCACCACCCGCCGGCCGGCTCGGCCCGGCAGCCCGAGGAAGGGTGGATAGATGGGGGTGAAGGTGATGATCTCGTCGTCGGCCTGGGCGAGGAGTCTCGCGGTGAGACCCAGGCCGGTCACCACGCCCGGCGTGCCGACGACGTGCTCGGGATCGATCGCCCAGCCGTGAAGCCGCTCGAGGTGTTCAGCCAGTGACGGTGCGAACCCGGGCGGATCCTCCGTGTAGCCGAAGACGCCATGGTCGACGCGGCGATGCATTGCCTCGAGCACCTCAATCGGCGCCTGGAAATCCATGTCGGCGACCCAGACCGGCAGGATCTCGCGGCCTTTGCGGTCGAGGGAACCGGCCCAGCGGTTCCACTTCTCGGCACCGGTGCCGTGGCGATCGGGACAGGATGCGAAGAGCGGATCGACGAACGAATTCATGCCGGAAAACTCCACCGCCTCGGCGACCCTTTGAAGGTCGGTCGCCAGGGGTTTCGGGGTTGAGGCGACTGTCCAACGAACCCGACGCGAATGATCAGGGAGCTGTCTCGTTCTCGGGCGATGCCGCCTCGTCCGACGGCGCTGCAGCCTCCTCGGACGCCTTGGGGGCGGGCTTCGGTTCGCCGCCTGCCGGAGCCGCCGTCGCATCGCTGGATGCCTCGCCGTCACCGGGCGATTCCAGCCCGTCGAGGATTTCCTTGAGTGCTGCCAGCTGCATGCTGACCGTGCGGGTCGACTCCCGGATCATCGCCTGCCGCTCGGCCTGGAGCCGCAGGGTCGCCTCCTGAGTCTGTTCGCGCTGGGTCGTCAGCTCGGTCGTCCGCTCTTCGATCGCATCCTCGATGCGGGCGATGGATCCCTTCAGGTCATTCAACATGGCCTTGCGGGAGGCCTCCGTCGCCTCGGACTGTTCGTCGAGTTCGCCGGCAATCTCCTTCGAGGCATCCTCAAGCATTTTTTCGAGCTTTCGAGCGGCGTCGATTTGCAGGGCGAGGTCGCGTTTGACGACGGCCAGCTCCCCGAGGCTCTTGTCGCCGAGTTCCCGTGCGGTTGCCACCGACTGCTCGACCCTCTCGGTCGTGCGGGCCTGCTCGGCTAGATCGCTGCGCAGAGTCGCGATGCCGTCGAGACTCGACTTGCCGGAGGACTTCACCACGCCGATCGTCTGCTCGAGGGCGGCGTCGACCTTCTGCCCCTGCTGAACTGCCCGCCACAAAGCCGTCGTGACGATGAAGCCGAGCACCGCCACCACGATGCTCAGAATCTTCAACTGTCCTCCGCTTTCACGACTGCGTTCGAGGTCGGCCTCGATTCTGGCGATCCGTCGTGAGAGTTCCTCAGACTCGCGACGACGCTCGACGAGAAAATCCTTCAGCTGGCCGGCCGCATCTCGGATGAGCAGCGCGGCCTGCTCGGGCGGAATGTCCGTCGAATCCTTGGCGAGTCCTGCGGCCTGCGATGCGGGAAGTCCCGAGGCACTGGAGGCGGGATCGTTGGGCTCATGATCGACGGTCATGGTGCGAGACTCCGTAGTGGGGCGGATGCAGGTCGGTCGCGTCCTCAGTGTGCGCTTTGTGCGGGAGTTTCTCACCCGCTACGGAACTGCCAAGGGCTGCAAGCCAGCGGCCGGGAGTCCTCTTGTGTCCGAGTTGGGCGCCGGAGAGGGCAGCTAAGTCGAATGATCCACGCGTTGCCGCTCCTTGCGGCCTTTTTTGGGATTCGCAGGATTCTGGCCGTGCGCCGGCGTCGACCGGCCGTCGTCAATCCTCGCCCGCCCGCCCGTGGCGGCCTTCGCGTCGGCACGCTTCGGCAAAGGAGCATTCACCTCCCGCCTCCAATCGACGAGCCGACGCTGCATCCGCGAGGCCCTCTCGGGTTCCGACGCGGCAAGGTTTTCGGATTCGCCGATGTCATGGTCCAGATTGTAGAGCTCGAGGCGACCATCCTCGAGGAACTCCATGAGTTTCCAATGTCCCTCCTGGACGACGCTCACGGGCGTGGTCCGCCAACGGTTGGGCCCGATGCCGAGGTAGCCTGGAAAGTGTTGAAAGATCGCCGTGCGTTCGAGGGAGGCGGCCGAACCGGACAACAGGGGCATGAGGCTCTCGCCGTCGAGTCTGTGAGACGGTGGACGCGCGCCTGTGGCCTCCAGGAGCGTGGGATAGAAATCGATGTGCTGCGTTGGCTCGTTGCAACTGCGGCCAGGGGAGACTATTCCCGGCCATCGGATGATCAGCGGCACCCTGAGCCCACCCTCGTAGAGGCTTCCCTTGCCGCTCCGCAATGGGGCGTTGTCGGTCGTGTCGTGCTTCTCGCCCAGACCCTCGCCGCGATACCCACCCACCCCGCCGTTGTCGCTCGTGAAGATCAGCAGGGTGTCGTCGGCCAGAGACAGCTCGTCGAGGCTCGCCATGATCCGCCCCACGCTCTGGTCGAGGCTCGCGATCATCGCGGCGTACGTGGGATTGTGGTGACCCCTTGCCGCCGGCTTGTCGCTGAAGCGTTCGATCATGGCCGGCTTCGCCTGATGCGGAGCGTGCACGGCGAAGTGTGGCAGGTAGAGGAAGAACGGCCGGGCGGCGTGCCGCCGGCTGAGATCGCCCGCGCCGGTGGACCGGAAATCGGCAAGATACGTCTCCTCCGGCACCCTCACGGGTGGATCGGTTTCAAAGTTTTTGTGACGGCCGCTCGATTCGATCGCCTCGTCGAACCCGCGAGCTGAGGGATGGTGTGCCTTGTCGTTGCCGAGATGCCACTTGCCGAACATGGCTGTTGCGTACCCTGCCGCCTTGAGCGAGTCGGCGATCGTGCGCCGGTCAAGCGGCAAACGGGTGACGTTTTCCACGGGCACGAGCGGTCGCATGCTCCAGTCGAAGCGGTCGATGTTGCCGACGGTGTAAATGCCGGTGCGGGCACCATGCTGACCGCTCATGATGGCCGCCCGTGTCGGTGCGCAGTTGGGGCAGTGATGGTGGTTGGTGAATCGGATTCCCTGCGATGCGAGGCGGTCGATGGCCGGAGTTTCGTAGTAATCGCTTCCGAACGAGCCGAGATCGGTCCAGCCGAGGTCATCGGCCATGATCAGGATGATGTTCGGCCGTCGCGCGTCACCAGGTCGATCCGCGTTGTCCGGTCCTGCGGCGCATGCCGATGCTGGAGCGTTCCACGAAGACAAGACAACCACGATGCTCAGCATGCCGTGTCGAGCACGCTGGAACCGTCGAGACGCGAGTAATGCGGCGGAGCCCTTCACGCCAGGATCTCCCGGATCGGTCGGCCACGTTCCACGAGTGGATGCGGCCGGCCGCTCGAGTCTGTAAGGAGTGTGGCTGCTGGATCGAGTCCCATGAGGTGATAGAGGGTGGCGACCACGTCCTGGTACGTGACCGCTCCGCCGGTCACGGCACCGGCCCAACGATCGGTCTGGCCATGCACCACGCCCCCCCGGATTCCGCCGCCGGCGAGGATCGCGGGGGAGACGGCCGGCCAGTGGTCGCGTCCTCCCTGGCCGTTGATGCGCGGCGTGCGTCCGAACTCCCCCCAGACGACGATCACGACCTCCTCCAGCATGCCGCTATCGGACAGATCCTCGATCAGGGCGGACAGGCCCGTGTCGAGAATGGGAAGGAGATGACGCATCCGCGGAAAGTTCGAGGAGTGCGTGTCGACGTCGGAAAGCGACAGGCTCACGCACCGCACGCCCGCCTCGATGAGCCGCCTGGCCAGCAAGAACTTCAGTGTTGCGCGGGCCGAGTCGGCCGTCTCGAATCGGGGACCTTCGGGTCCCTCCAGCCGGTAG
>JBJTBB010000093.1:0-2686 GCA_046091125.1 Planctomycetaceae bacterium | reverse complement strand
GGCGGAATCCGGCGGAGTTTCGTGACGATCGTTCATGGAGTCCCGGAAGGTCTCAGCTGGCTCGAACCGCGATCTTCCTCGGACGCACCGCTGCGAGCCGTGGTACTCGCAGCGTCAACACGCCAGAGGTGTAATCGGCGGTGATGAGCGATGCATCGAAACCCTCGCCGAGCCGGAAGGAACGCCGGTAGTCACCGATCCCGTATTCCTGGCGGAGAAGCTTCCCCGGCAGGTCCCGAGCCGTGACAGTGGCGTGCAACGACAGCACTCCATCCTCGAACATCACGTCGATGCCCTCGGCTTTCGCACCGGGAAGGTCGGCCAGGATCACTACGGCCTCGCCGGTGTCACAGATATCGACATTGGGGCGATAGGACAGAGGGTCACGATGCTCGTTCGCAACGGTACCGTCTTCAGTCGAACACGTCGATGAACGCATGGCATGGTCTCCTGTGTGAATCAATGTTCCATCGGTGCCTGGTCAAGTGGTTACGAATCAAACAGCCAAGCGTCACTGGGCCAATCGTCAGGTGATTGGGCCGGAACGCATCCGTCAACTGCTCACGGACGCAGCCGACGGCTCAAGAACCACGAACGTCGATCTTTCGAGGTTGGCAGGCCGCCGCTTTGGGACACCTCAGCGTCAGCACGCCATCGACCAGCGAGGCCTCGACCTTGTCGGGATCGACTGCGAAGGGCAGTTCAATCCGTCGCTCGAACCCTCCTTCGCCCCGCTCGCGACGGTGCCACGTCGGTGCTTGCCCACTCGTCGCCGCCTCGAGTTTCGTCGTTGCGGGCCGAGCGCCCTTGATCACCAGTTCCTCACCGGTCACCGAAACGTCGACATCCCCGACCGAGAGGCCGGGTAGTTCGGCCTCCACCAATAACGCATCCTCCGACTCCCGGAGATTGATCGCCGGGAAGGGATGGCTGCCCACTCGGACGCCCCAGCCATGGAGCGGTGGTGCCGCCGTGAGGGAAGTCCAGAGTCGATCCATTTCGTCGCGGATTTCTTCGAGCGGAAATGGAAAGCCGCCACGAAGCGGCAGCCTTCCGGATACCTGATACCTGCGCATGGCGAGATCCTCCTGTTTGCAAAGACCTGCGACCGTCGGCCGAAGGCATCGAGTGCCGAGCGAATCGGGTTGGCTTCGCCCCCCCGTGCGTTCGGATTCGACACCGTTTTCCACACCATCACTGGGGAACGCAAAGACCGTGCCAATGATGCATCTGTCAGGTTGGCAGCCCCCTCGCCATCGCGGTGTCAAAAAAAGCACCCTTCCCTATACTCCGGCCTCGCGTTCAAAGCCTCCGGGCATCCGCGGCCCTTCCATCACATCCCGGAACTCAGGTCACCATGCGATTCACCCTATTGGACCGGGTTGATGAGATCGAACCGGGAAAGAGCATCAAAGCGGTGAAGGTGCTGTCGCTTGCCGAGGAGTATCTGGCGGATCACTTTCCGAGGTTCCCTGTCCTCCCTGGCGTCCTGATGCTCGAGGCCCTCACGCAGGCGGCCGCTTGGACGATCCGGCTCGGGGAGGATTTTGCCCACAGCATGGTCGTGCTGCGTTCAGCCCGGAACGTGAAGTACGGGGATTTCGTGGAACCTGGAAACGTGCTCCGCGTGTCGGCTGAAATCGTCGGACAGGATGGGTCGACCAGCAGCGTCAAGGCATCTGGGACGATCGACGGCAGGGCATGCCTGTCGGCGCGGCTGGTGCTCGCCCGCTACAACGTGGCCGATTCGGTGCCAGGCGGTGAGGCAATCGACGCCCGTGTCATCGCGGAGATGAAAAGGCTTTGGCGGGTGCTCCATCCATCCTCCCAGGCTTCTGATCGTCGAGGGGACGAGGGGCTGGTCTACGATTCCGGGGGAACGGCCTTCCGGGGTCCTCACCGCCATGCAGAAGGCCTTTCTCAGGGCATTCCACTCCCGCCAAAGAGTCCTCCGTCGGCGGGTTAGTGGCCCAAAATCGGGCGGGTAGCCAAGCGTACGAACAGGGCATAGCCGAATCCCGGGTTCCCACGCCGGAATGCCGGCCATATAACGTCGGCTTCCGCGGAGCCATCCGGCCCGCGGAAGGACCGGGTCGATCGGCAGACGCTTGTGAGCTCGTTCGACCAGGGTCGTTACAGCCGGACTTTATTTCCTCCCAGACAGGTGCCACGTCGATGCCGAGCAGAGATGACATTTACGAGAAAGTGAAGACAGCCCTCATCGAGGCCCTCGGAGTCGACGAGGGTGAGGTATCACCCGAGGCGACGATGGTGGGCGACCTCGGCGCGGAGTCGATCGATTTCCTCGACATCGTGTTCCGCCTTGAGAAGACCTTCGGGATCAAAATCCCTCGAGCGGAACTCTTTCCAGAGGAGATCCTCACGAGCACCGAGTTCGTCGAGAACGGTCGGGTGAATGCTGCAGGACTCGCGAAACTGAAGCAACAGATGCCTTTTGTCGACCTCAAGGCCTTCGAGAGCAATCCCGCCGTTCAGCACTTCGCCAATACGCTCACCGTGGAGGACATGGGTCGCTACGTGCAGAGCAAACTTGCCGGCTGACACGTCGGACGGCTCCGGCGGGCCCGAAAGTTTCCCGAAGAAGGCCCTCCGGTGAGGGTGATTCGATGCGTTGGTTCTGGATCGACCGGTTCGAAGAGTTTTGCAGGGAATCCTCCGCGACGGC
>JBJTBB010000092.1:0-25552 GCA_046091125.1 Planctomycetaceae bacterium | reverse complement strand
ACGAATACGGTCGAGATGCTCGATCCGTTCCTCGAGCGATTCGATGTGGCCGAACATCATGGTCGCCGTGCTTCTTCCTCCGAGCGAATGCCAGACCCGGTGTACCTCCAGCCAATCGTCGGAAAGCACCTTGCCCCTGGTCATCTCCTTCCGCACCCGGTCGACAAGGATCTCCCCTCCACCCCCGGGAAGCGATCCCAGCCCCGCCCTGGCGAGCCTCCTCAATACTTCGACAAGCGGCTGTTTCGATACTTTCGTGAGGTGATGGATTTCAGGCGGCGAAAAACCGTGCACATTGACCTTCGGAAACCTCCGCTTGATGTCCCGGAGAAGCTCCTCGTACCACTCGAGCGGCAGCGTGGGATGCAGCCCTCCCTGGAGGAGCACCTGGTCTCCCCCCACGGAAACCAACTCTTCGATCTTCGCGAGCAGCACCTGTCGGTCGAGCACATACCCTTCTGAATGCTTCGGAGGCCGATAAAAGGCGCAGAAGTCACAGACGGCCGTACAGATGTTCGTGTAGTTGATGTTGCGGTCGATGTTGTAGGTGCGATACGGCTCCGGATGCAGACGCATCGTCAACGCGTGGGCCGCTCGCCCTCTGCCAGCGAGTTCGTGACTCGCGAGCAGCCGCTCGGCCTCGTGGCGCTCTAGACGACGACCATGGACCACTTCGTCGAGCACTCGAACCAATCCGTTGTCCATGGGCGAAAACTCTCCTCAGACGTTCACCGGCGAGAGACCGAACTCAAACCCCGGCTCGACGAGGCCTTCTTCGGCGGCAATGCTGTAAAACAGTCGAATCGACTCACGTTCCCGATCCGAAAGTGAGTAGTGAAGATTGTCGCGCAGGTAGGAGAGGCAGTCATCCGTCGAGAGTCCATGCGGGGCCGCCTCTTCCGAGGCGATTGATTCGAGTCGGGCGAGCCCGCGATCGCGGGCTTCTTCCAGCAGAGCCTTGAGACCTGAGAGAGGGAGACCGCTGCCGTTGGAGTCTGTCCCGGCCACCACGGATCCCCTGGCGGCCCAGACGGCGAATACGAACGGCAGCCCTGTCCAGGAAACCCACTGCTCTCCGAGATCCCACACCTCCACAAAACGTCCTCGAGGCGGTCCCAGCGCACGATCGCCGATGACGAGAACCGCATCCGAATCATCCGATTCGATCCGGCTGCCGATTCGCAGGCTACGAAGGGTGGGGCGCACACCGAATCGCCGCGACAAGAGCACTCTCGACAGGACGGCGCTGGTCCGGGAGCCTTCGTCGAGGGCGATCGTGCGAACAGCTTCCGGGGCGGTGCGGAAGAGCAGCTTGACGCTCCTGACCGGACCACGACAGGCGATGCACGCGTCAGAGACGACGACGTGCCCCCGCCCCTGGAAGAGTTCCACGATCGGCACGAGTGCCACGTCGAGGTTGCCGGATGCCAGCCGGTCAGCCAGCCTGCTCGGGAGGTCGTAGACGACGGGTCTGCCGGGCTCGGCGAGCCCCTGCACGAGTGGACGCGTGTTGAGATAGGAAACCGCACCGATCCTGAGACCGCCTATCGGTTCCGGCCTGCGGCCGGGCAACCATCCAAACCGTCCCAACCACGGCCGACCGAGGCGGGCGAGGAAGTCCAGAGAGCGGGGGAGAACGTGCATTGGATGCATGACTTCGAGTTAACAGCCCACCGATAATAAACCGCTCCGCAGACCCCGGGCTAACAGCCTTTCCCCCGACGGATCCCCGCGTATCGGCCGTCGATCAAGTGAGTTCCATTTTTCTGAACGCCCTGAGCCCCAGGGACATCGGAACGATCGTCGCAAGGAGTCCGATCCCGACGACGGCCACCATGCACAGCCCGAGACCCGTCGGGGTCGAGAGCCAGCCAACAACGCCCCGAACCCGCATCAATTCCGGCCCGATGGAAATACGAGCGAGGTTGAGGTGGGACGGGACCGCCGCCAGCACGACGACTGTCATGATGAACATCGAACTGAGAACGAGGCTGAGCGTTCCGCCAAAACCCGCGGCGATCTTGGATGGAGCCGCCTCCCGAAGATCTGGCATACGAGCCCCGAGCCCAACGGCGATACCCGACAGGCCGAGGCAGAGCATGAGGCAGCAAATCTCGTGCACGACGATCAGCAGAAAGGGAATACCGAGCATGACGTCACTCAGAAGCACGAGCGAACAGCATGGCACGATCGAACCGCAGAAGGCGAACAAAAACTTCGACCACACGATCTGGTCGCGGTGGACCGGCAAAAGCCCCAGAATCCAGAATCTGCGGCCTTCGAGGCTGATCATCGGGTAGACGAAGCGAGTGGTGAACGTCGAGAGGATCAGCCCCACGACCGCCAGGTTCAAAAATCCGATGATGGACGCATACGTGTGCGTGTAGCGAAAACTCCGCACATTTGCGAAGTACAGGGCGAGTAGGCCGAAAAAAATCACGAACTGTGACCACTGGGAGATGTCTCTTCGAAACAGCCTGAGGTCCTTGACCAGGAGCAACCGTAGCGGACGGCCGGCGTCCGTGCCGCAGTCGATGACGAGGCGGTCGAACCACCCCGCTCGACGGCGACGGCGGCCTCTCGTTTCGCCGGCCAGACGACCGTAGCCCGTTCGGTAGATACCGCGGGCGAACAGGCCGGCGAGCATCTGCAGCACGAGGCCGTTGGCCACGAGCACGGCGAGAAACCGCAAGGACTCACCGAGCGAGGCCCGACCGGCCTCCGCGGTATCGCCACGCCGGCTCGCTTCGATCAGGCCGGTCGTCAACCACCAACTCGGCAGCACCCTGTGCTCAGTCACCGCGAGCCGGGCGAATGCCCGCTCGAACCACGCCGCACTGAGCCTGTCGGAACCTCCAGCCGAAATCGCCGACCATCCGATCCAGCCGGCTGCGACGACCGCGATCACAAGCAGAACGATCAGGGCTTCGAGACGACGCCGCGGCAACCAGGCGACGAGCGCCATGCACAGCATGCCGCCGATCGTGGCGGGAATCACCACAAACGACACCATGAAGGGAATCAGCATCGCAAAATAGGTCCAGGGCGCATGGACCACGGCCCCGTAGGCGACGAGCATGGGACTCCCGAGCAGGACGAACCCCCAACTCGAGAACCACAACGATTCCTTGAACTTGTGTGAGAAAATCGCCTCGGGCCGCACCGGGAGCGTCATGAGCAACCGAGCCTCCCGCGAGTCGTACATGCCGCTGTAGAAGAGGATCCCACTGGAGAAGATCAGCATCACCATAAACGATGAAAAGAATGCGTTGAACAGAAGTGACACGACATCGCTGTGCAACGAATCAAGGAACCCGAACGCCTCGGTGAACAGGCCGTAGAGCGCCCCCCAAAACACCGCCGACAACAGCAGCACCAGCGACAGCCTCAACCTCGCACTCCGCAGCATCCCCATGACGGCAGCTCTCGCCATCATGCCCCGCAAGCGCATGAAGACACTCGATTCCTGATCGATTGAGAGGAGCCGTCCGGGCTGTCGCTCGAACGACGTCGCCAAGTCGACCGTTCCTCCCGGCGAACCCGAATCCATCGACGAAGGCGACGGCTCCCTCATGCCGACCTCGTCGGATCCAGGTCGTCCGGCCTGACGCCCGACGTCCTGCCACCGCCAGGCGGGCCGGGGCTCTCAGAGGTCAACTGAAGATAAAGGTGCTCGAGACTCGCGGAGCGAGTCGAAGAAACCGGGTTATTCTCACCAGGAATCCGAGACGCGTCACCGATCCGGTCCGCGGCCATCTGATCGCGCAGCTCACCGAGCGTGCCGAGAAAACGCAGTGAGCCCTGCACCATGATGCCAACGCGGTCCGCCATCTCCTCCGCCAGCGTCAGCAGATGCGTCGACATGAAGACGGTCATGCCTTCGTGCGTACGGGAGGCGAGCATATCCTTCACGATGCGTGCGCTCCGGGGATCGAGCCCCACCATCGGCTCATCCAATACGAGTACGGCCGGGTCGTGCACGAGCGCCGCAGCGAATACCAGTCGCTGCTTCATACCGAGCGAATAACTCTCCGCGAGATCGTCGACGAATTCACCCAATTCGAACGTGCCGATTTCCCGGTCGATCCTCTCCCTCGACACCGAGCGAGGGAGGCCGAACATGTCGGCGATGAACCAGAGAAACTCCCTGCCGGTCAATTTGTCATACAGGCAGGGTTCGTCCGGCACGTAGCCGACGAGGAGGTGAGCGTCCCGCGGGGATCGCACCACGTCGTGGGTCGCCACCCGTACGACGCCTCTCGATGGCCGCAGGAGACCCACGAGCATGCGAATCGTCGTGGTCTTCCCCGCACCATTGGGACCGAGGAGCGCGAACAATTCTCCGCGTGGAATCGCTAGGGTCAGATCCCGCACCGCGGTCTTGCGGCCGTAGTCGCGCCAGACGTGGTCGAATTCGATCATGGTTCGTCTTCCTCCGCCGTCACCGTTTCGTCTTCGGAAGACGCCGCGTCCGTTGACGACCCGTGCGTCGTACGCAATGGCTGAGCAAACATCTCTGCGGGCAGCTTGTCGGCCAGCCACGCTCCCCAGGAAGATTCGAAAAACGCCCTCGACGATCGACGGCGTGGTTCGCGTGCTTCGGCCGACGGATGCGGCATGATGTCATCCGGCGAACCACCCGCTCCAAACGGTGACATGCCCGTTCCGACGGAAGCTTCGGCGTCGATACTGCGAATCAGCGACTCGGCCGCGTCATCGGCTCGCCTGACGAACACGAGTCGCACACCCATCACGTTCGAATCCTGTTTTAGTACCTTTCCTGACCGATCGACCCAGATCCTGAATCTCGGCTCCCGCCGCGGTGAGGGGTCGTCGCGATAGGCGACGACAAGGGTGCGCACCAGTTGATCCTCCCAGAACATCGTCTCCTCGGCACCGACGCGGGCGTGCAGCATCTCGATCGGCGATCCGCCGAGCTTGAGAGGACTATAGATCGGAACTGTCCAGCGTTTACCAACGTGAAGTCCCGGCATGGTCGCCATCGGTGAGAGCTCGTCACCGAGGCGGATGGCGGACGGAATGGTCCGGGTGACGTCGTACCGCAATTCACCGCTTCGCAGCGACGCCGACACCGTTTCTCCATCGACCGATCCATCGAGCGAGACTGACTGACCCACCGACGGAAGCCGGACATCCGACTGAAATGATCGCAGTTCCCCCCCCTTGCCGATGAGGAGAGATCCATCCGCTTCGATCGACAACACTTTCGCGGCGGGCGGAAGGTTTCGCAAAAATGTCTTCGACCACTTTGGCAGGACATCCGCGATCGGGATGCGATCCAGATGCAGCCTGGTCCGCACCCGCGCCATCCCCTCTCGATCGAAGACCGCGCGGCTGAAGGCCCAGCCGACCGGTTCCTCATTCCACATCACGGTCCAAGCGACAGGAACAGTGCGGCCTTCGGAGAGAGCAATCGCCTCGGACCCGGGCGGCGAACCGGGCATGAGAAACGGAAGAATCTTCTCGACGACCAGCCAACCGGTCGTCACAAGCCAGAAAAGGATGACCAGCGGAGCGAGCCAGGGCTTGAGCAGCATGACACGACGCCTGATAAGACCGCCTACCCACCTTTCGCATCCTACCAGCCCACGCTGAAACAACGCGCCTTGGGCGGGTTTTCCTGCGGTCGTTCGGCGGATGGCAATGACCGATCCGGACGGAAACGGGGGTTTTCCCAATCCCTTCGGAACGACCCGTCGCGAGATAAGTCGCTCACGGTATCGACACGTTTGCCCGATTGGTTGCCCCGGGCCGGATGGCGTAAACTTCGCGAACTTTCGTTGGCTCGTTCGGCCGGCGACAAACGCCTCGAGGGAGCGCGGCATCATGCAACACGGCGACATGCTCTCTGCCGGGATTTCCTACCATCAGCATTGTCCCGTCTGCGGACGTGGGCTGATCATCAGCGTCAGGCTGCTCGGCCGACGCGTCTACTGTCAGCACTGTGGGGGTGGCTTCGTAGCGACCGACCCGGCGTCGGGACCTGCCTCAAAGTCGGCTGATTCGCGTCAGAAGCGAGTTGAAGAACTGTTACGTTCGGCAGCCCGCAGGCTCGACCAGGACCAACCAGTCGGTTCGTCGTTGGTCGAATGACGTTCCTACGATGCCTGAGGCGGCATGTGCATGCCGTCCGGAAGCGGGTCTCGCGTCCAACTCATTCGCCCTCCGATCAAGAGCGATCGGCCACGAGAAGGCTGTCGCTCTCGCTGTGTCAGCTTGACAACTCCGGCTTGCCGACGAGTGAGCCGATGGTTCGCCAGTAGTCGGGGAACGTCTTCGCGACACATCCCGGATCGGCGATCGATACGTCCGGAATCACGAGGCCCGCCAGGGCGAGACTCATCGCCATGCGGTGATCGTCATAGGTTGACATGACGGCACCCGAGAGGGATCGCGGGTGAATCGTGAGGCCGTCGAATCGTTCCTCGACGTCGGCTCCCAGGCGACGCAATTCGCGGGCGAGATCCGCCAGGCGGTCCGTTTCCTTGTCACGGATGTGGGACACGTTCCCGATCCTGGTGGATCCATCCGCAAAAAGCGCGACCACACCGAGCGTGGGCACCGTGTCGCTGATCGCATTCATGTCGACGTCGATGCCACGCGTGGCACGTCCGGAGACGGTGATCGAGTCACTCCCCCACGTCACGGTGCAACCCATTCGCTCGAGCACGGCGCAGAAAGCGACATCTCCCTGCAGGCTCTGCTTCGCCAAACCCTCGACGGTCACCCGCCCACCAGTGATTGCCGCCGCCGCAAAGAAATAGCTCGCAGCCGACGCGTCCGGCTCGATGTCGTAATCCCGCCCGTCATAGCAACCTGGAGCGATGAACCACGTCCCGTCCGATGCGAGTCGCAACGATGCGCCGAATGACTCCATTACGCGGCGAGTCATCTCGAGATACGGCATCGACACGCAGACCCCCTCGAACGAGAGCTTCAGGCCATCCCGCAGGCAAGGACCGATCATGGCGAGGGCGCTCGCAAACTGACTCGACGTTGCTCCACGAACGGCCACCTCCCGTTCAATGATGCCTCCGGAAACGACCACCGGCGGACATCCACCCTCGCTCTCGGCCGAGGCGCTGCAGCCGAGGACGACGAGCGATTCCACGAGATCACCGATCGGACGCTTTCGCATGCGCGGCGTGCCATCAAGACGATACGGCCCCTCACCCAGCCCGCAGACGGCCGAAAGGAATCGCATCGTCGTGCCACTCGCCGCACAGTCGATCGACGCGGTGGCGGCCGGCACCCTCCCTTCTCCGCCCTTTATCCGTACCGTTCTTGCAAGCCAATCGGCATGGATCTCGAACCCCAGCGACGCGAGTCCGGCCACCATCACCCGCGTGTCCTGACTGTCCAGAACGGCTCTGAGCGTGCTCGGACCTCTCGCGAGGGCCGCGCACACAAGCGCCCTGTTGGTGATGCTCTTGGAACCGGGTGGGCGCACACGTCCCTCCACCGGGGATGCCACGACGGGAATTGGAAGTGGATCGAGCATGTGGGGGCGCCCAGGGGCCTCCCAGATGGTACCGTGCGAACGCGTGTCGATGGATCGAGACGACCATCCAGCGGAACCCTCGAGTGAGGCTCTTTCCATGAATCCCTACGATTTCACCGCCCCATCCGTCATTCGCTTTGGTGATGGACGCGCATCCGAAACCGGAATGGCCGTACGTGCCATCGGCCGTCATGCCTGGCTCCTCACCGGTGGCGGGAGTTTCGATGCGCCGGGGGGGCCTGCGGAAACGATCATGTCGTCACTGGAGCAGGCGGCTGTCCACTGGCAGTGGATCGGACGGGTCCATGGCGAACCGACCGTACCGGTCGTCGCCGACATCGTGCGTGGCACAAGACGTCTCGACGCGGAAGACGTGGTCATTGTCGCTGTGGGCGGAGGCGCCGTGATCGACACCGCAAAGGCCGTGGCGGCCGTGACACTCGTTCCCGAGTCGGACGACGTCGAGTCCTCGCTCCGCGAACGGCTCGAGGGAATCGGTCGAGGCATGCCGACCAATCCACGTGCGATTCGATCCCGTCGTCCCGATCAAGCGGGACCACGCGCCGTGACGGACGGCCCTGCTGCCGATGCGGCTCCCGAGGATGGTCCCGTGCTGCCGATAGTCGCCGTTCCGACGACCGCCGGCACGGGCGCCGAAGCCACGCGCAACGCGGTCATTGGCTGCCCGGAAAACCGCCTTAAGCGAAGCATCCGCAGCCCACTGCTCGTGCCTCGGGCGGCGATCGTCGATCCATCCCTGACCGCCACGTGCGGCAGGGACGTGGCGACCTGGTGTGGAATGGATTGCCTCACCCAGTTGATCGAGGTTTTCATCACCAGATTTCGCCGTCCTATTCCGAGGGCACTCGTCGCTCAGGCTTTTCCGGACGCCATGCGAGGGCTGCAGACAGTCGTGGCTCACGCCGGACAGCGTGAGGTCGACGAAACCGTACGAAGCGCCCGCGGTGCGCTTTCGCATGCGGCACTCCTTTCCGGACTCGCTCTCGCGAATGCGGGCCTGGGGCTGGCACATGGCGTGGCGGCGGCCCTTGGGGGAGCCTTCGACGTGCCCCATGGGCTCGCGTGCGCGGTCATGCTTCCAATCGCTGTGCAGATCAACCGCTCGGCCTGCGAGACCGACTTTGCGGAACTCGAACGGCTCATGGATCCCTCGTCGCCCGGAAACGACGCGCGTGCGGCCGACCAATTCGTCGATCGCATCGAAGGACTGTGCGATCAACTGGCGATCCCGCGAAGGCTTTCCCAACTCGGCATCGAATCATCGGCGATCGAATGGCTGGCCCGCAATTCGGGAGGATCGAGCATGCGGGGGAATCCCGTCGAGCTGACCACGGAGGAGCTGGCAGACCTTCTCGCACGAGTCCTCTGAGACGTCCACGCGATTCAGAGACCGCTCGCAGAGCATGCGACCTCGGGGTCACTCGCCGGCAGCTGCCTTGAGAATCACGTCCTCTCTCACGAGAGGCAATAGGGGTGCAGCATCCGCGCCCCGAAGGGCGGCGTTCGACCAAAGACGTTCGGCCTCTTTGAGATCAGGCTCGGGCCGCGTGATGTGGTATGCCCCAAGATAAAGATTGTTGGCCGGATTGTCGTCAAACCAATCCTTCATGATCGCCATGAGGAGATTGGATGGCATCCGATCGAGTGACTTTTCGATGCTCTTTCCGTTCACCCTGAAGGAAATGACGCCGTTTGCCACATCGATGATGCCGACCCGCATCTCACCATCACCACTCCTCTTTGGAATGACGTATTCATTGCCACTCTTCACCGAAGCCACCGCCTGACGGCGATACCGATCGAAACCCTCTGCGTACTCGATGAGCAGCTTCCATCCCTCGACACGCTCGGCCTCGTCGCGATCCTTCTTCGCCTTGACGGCGGGCTCGAGTGCCGCATTCGCAGCCTCGAAATCGGATTCCACCAGCGACGCAAAGACTGAATCAACGGCGGCATCTATGATCGGCCCCGCCTCACCATCGCCATCTCCAGTACCGCCATCCGGAGCGGGCTTGGGAGCCGCCTCGTTCGCCATTGCTGGTTCGCGCATGGATGCGTCAGTTTGGCCACGATTCGGGGGCGCTGCGGAAGTTTCCGGCTCGCCTTTTTGGCCATCGGCTTCTCCTTTCATCGCCGCCTCGTCGTCAGAGGTCTCTTCCATGGCGGCATCTTCCATGGCGGGTGCTTTGGAACGCGGGCCGGTATCGCGTGACCTTGGGGGTGGCCCCCTGCCGGGAGCAGGTGGATCGGGAAGCTTGGCTGGCGGCTTCAGTCCGCCGTCCGGCAGGGAATCGAGGGCGGATGGTCCGTTAGCCGATGCCTCGACCGAAACCGAACGACTGGAAGCCCGCGAGGGTGATGAATTTCCTTCTTCTTCGGACGGACGCCGGGCGGCCTCGCGATCCATCCGCTGAACGGGGTCGATGGCTGCGACTTCCCGCACCCTCTGGGTCTGAGGATGATTCTGATCGCTTCTCGCAGAGCGATCAGACTGACTCTGCATGAACAGCAACCCCCCCACCGCGCAGACACCCGCGACCGCCACGACCATCACGAGCATCAGGCTGTCCATGCCCGCCGACCTCTGTCGACGTCTCGCCACACGACGTGGTGGGGGAGGAGATGGATGAGATGGAGGAACGAATCCCCCAGCGCCATAACCACCTGGAAACTGTCCAGGGTACTGATGGTCGCCAGTCACATACCCCTGGGGAATGTGCCCGGCGTACGGGCCGCTTCCAGGTCCGACCGGGTGTTGAACCCCAGGTCCGACCGGTTGTTGAAAATGAGTCGCGTAGCCAGACGGGAGTGGAACGCCCGGCAACGCCGCCGGAGCGTGCGTCGGGCCCGGCTGGCCAAAGGATGTCGGAGCGACGCCAGGCGGAGGCGGCGGCATCGAGAATTCTTGTCGACGGCCCGTCGATTGTGGACCAACCGTCGACTGGGCAAGAAAGGCGTCACGGGCCTGTTCGACCCGAGCAACGAGAGCGACTCGCGCCTGTTCGTAGGCTCCAGCTTGAACGCTCCGAAGATGCGTGAGCCGCTGTTCGGCGTGCGCCATGACCGTAACCGGATCGATTGCTCCGGCCGGAAGGCCGAGCACACGCCTCGGATCGGAAAGTTCGAGGGCCGAGATTCCCAGCCACATTCTGCACGGGTCGAAAGATGTGGGGGATGACATGGCTGTCTCGACAGGATCGACTCGGTCCAGAGTGCCATTGGGACGACCAACCAGACTTTCATCATATAGTCGCGCCCCCGGACTGGCATAGCGGAGGGCCATTGGGATTCCGCTCCGTGCCCCTTACGATCGCTGAAGTTCGTGAACCACGACCTGCTGGAGGATCCGCCCGATGCGACACGCCCAGATTGACCCAGCCCTTTTTTCCAACCATCGCGACCGTCTCCGCGATCTATTGCCACCCCGATGTGTGGCGATCCTGCATGCGGCCGACATCATGCCCACGAGTGCCGACGGCACCATGCGTCACCATGCGGCTCCCGATCTTTTCCATCTGACCGGCATCGAGCAGCCTGAGAGCATGCTCGTGCTGTCGCCAGACGCGGTCGATCCGTCCCAGCGGGAGATCCTGTTCATCCGCAGGCCGAGCGACGAGTTGGCAACATGGGAGGGCCACACGCTGTCGCAGGACGAGGCTCGGACGATTTCCGGGATCGGACAGATCAAATGGACGTGCGACGCCCCGGCCATCCTTCACCGCCTGCTGTGCCATGCCGAGACCGTCTTTCTCAACGCCAACGAGCACGAGCGGTCCGTCTCGCCGATCGAGCCGCGTGACCTGCGGCTCGGTCGCGAGTTGATGCACCGGTATCCGCTCCACCGTTACGGCCGCCTCGCCCCGCTGATGCGGCGGCTCCGGGCCATCAAGTCGCCGCAGGAAATCGAACTGCTCCGGCGTTCGGTGGCGATCACGGCGGACGGCTTCCGTCGGGTCGCCGGGATGCTGCGACCGTGCGTGATGGAGTACGAGATCGAGGCGGAGTTTCTCCATGAGTTCACGCGGCAGAGGGCGACCATGGCCTATCAACCGATCATCGCCTCGGGCGCGAACGCCTGCGTGCTCCATTACACCGCGAACGACGCCCCCTGCAGGGATGGTGAATTGCTGCTCGTCGACGTCGGTGCGCGGCACGCCAATTACAACGCCGACCTGACACGGGTGCTGCCGGTCTCGGGGCGGTTCACGTCGCGGCAACGGGACGTCTACGAGTCCGTTCTGCGGGTCATGCGTGACTCGATCAGTCGGGCCGTCCCTGGCACGGTCCATCGTGACTGGCATCGCGCCGCACAGGTACAGATGGCTGGTGAGCTTGTCAGGCTCGGGCTCATCACGACCGCCGAAGCGGCTGCAGATTCGATCGAAAGCCCCGCCTGCCGCAAATACTGCATGCACGGACTCGGCCATCCCCTGGGACTCGACGTCCACGACATCGCGCCGCTCGAGGGGCGTTTCGAATCTGGGTGGGTGATCACGGTCGAGCCCGGCATCTACATCCGCGAGGAGGGCATCGGCATTCGTCTGGAAAACGACGTCCTCCTCACCGATTCCGGTCCCGTCGACCTGATGGCGGACATTCCGGTGGAGCCGGACGCGATCGAGGATCTCATGAGGGGCGGCCGCTGATTTACCGTGTTATCCTTGTTGGCACCGTCGTGACTCGTCAGGTTTCGCCGTTCAAGGGGGATTGCATGTCCGTCACCGGCTCCGCCTGCAGCCCGATCTACCAGGCAGCCTCACGTGCCCGCCCGCAGGGCGCCGAAGGACTCGGTGGGGCCATCCACACACCCGAGCGGATTCCCGTCACGGTCTACGACCAGCCATCCGAGGCCAGCCGTGCGGTCGCCCGCGAGATCGCTGAACTCGTTCGCATCCGCTCGTCGGCCGGCCAGCGGACGGTTCTCGGCCTGGCCACCGGCAGCACGCCTGTGGGCGTCTACGACGAGCTGGTGCGGCTGCACCGTGAGGAGGGAATCTCCTTCCGCTCCGTGGTGACCTTCAATCTCGACGAATACTGGCCAATTCAGCTGGACGCCCTGCAGAGCTACCACCGCTTCATGCGGGAGCATCTGTTCGACCACCTCGACATCCCGAAGGAGCAGATCCACATCCCCGACGGCACCGTGGCACGAGGTCGCGTCGGCGAGACCTGCGCCGCTTACGAGGAGTCGATCCGCGCGGCCGGCGGCATCGATCTGCAGATTCTCGGAATCGGCCGCACGGGCCACATCGGTTTCAATGAACCCGGCAGCGCCGTCGAGAGCCGCACCCGACTGATCACGCTCGATAGCGTCACCCGCAGCGACGCCGCAAGCGACTTCTTCGGTGAATGGAATGTGCCGCGTCAGGCGATCACCATGGGTGTCGGTTCGATCCTCGATGCTCGACGGGTGCTCCTCCTCGCGTTCGGCGAGCACAAGGCGGGAATCGTGAGGCGGTCCGTGGAGGAACCCTTCTCCAGCGCCGTCTCCGCCAGCGCCCTCCAGCAGCATTCCGACGCCCGGTTCGTCCTGGACCGCGCGGCGGCGGCCCAACTCGCCCGGTTCGAATCGCCCTGGGTGGTTGGCCCGCTGGACCTGCTGGGACTCACCTGGACGGACGCGCTCGTCCGAAAGGCTGTCATCTGGCTCTCGCTCAAGCTTGGCAAGCCGATTCTGAAGCTCACCGACGAGGATTACAACGAGCACGGCCTGCAGGACTTGCTGTCGAACCGCGGCCGCGCCTACGACATCAACATCGAGGTCTTCCGCGGCATGCAGGACACGATCACCGGCTGGCCGGGTGGCAAGCCTGGGGTCAGGAGACGGGTTCGCGGTGCCGAGGTGCACGCATCGGGTTCGGATGGCGACGCCTTCCCCAAACGGATCATCGTCTTCAGTCCGCATCCGGACGACGACGTCATCAGCATGGGAGGCACCTTCATTCGTCTTTGCGAGCAGGGGCACGAGGTGCACGTGGCCTATCAGACGAGCGGCAACATCGCCGTTTGGGACGAATCGGCCGACCGTCATGTCGACTTCGTCGAGGAATTCTGTCGGGCCTTCGGCCTATCGGACGCGAGCGGCCATTCGCAGGCCGGCGAGATCGCGGACCGCGTCAGACGGTTCCTACGCACGAAGGAGGCCGGCGCCGGCGATCTTCCAGAACTCCAGTCCGTGAAGGGGCTCATCCGTCGCACGGAGGCCAGGGCCGCCGCACGATACTCGGGCGTACGACCGGAAAACATCCATTTCCTCGATCTCCCCTTCTACGAGACTGGACGCGTTCGCAAGAAGCCCATCGGCCCGGAGGACGTCGCCATCACGGCCCGACTCCTCGAGAAGGTGAAGCCACACCAGGTCTACGCTGCCGGCGACCTCTCCGATCCCCATGGCACTCATCGCGTTTGTCTGGCCTCGGTGATCGCGGCGTTCGGAGCGGTGAAGGGCAGCCAGTGGTCGGATCACTGCGAGCTTTGGCTCTATCGAGGCGCCTGGCAGGAATGGTCTCCACACGAGATCGACATGGCCGTCCCACTTTCACCGGACGAGGTGGAACGAAAGCGAATGGCGATCTTCGAGCCTGAGAGCCAGAAGGATCGAGCGCTCTTTCCCGGCCCGACCGATCCCAGGGAATTCTGGCAGCGGGCCGAGGATCGCAACCGGGACACGGCCAGGCTCTACGATCGGCTGGGCCTGCCGGAGTATGAGGCGATCGAGGGATTCGTGCTTCACCGGTTCGCCTGAGGTAACTTCCTTTGTCGAATCTAGAGGATCGGGGGCAATCGCATGGGAACATCGACCTGGGGCGTTGGGGTGGTTGGCTACGGATGGGCCGCCGGCGCTCACATCGCCGCGATCAACGCGACTCGTCAGGGACGCGTTCGGGCGGTGTGCTCATCGCGACCACTGGACGCCGCGGAGCTCTCCGCTCGCCACGGTGGGCCGATCCGAGTCTATCGATCGCTGGAGGAGATGCTCGGCGACCGTGACGTCGATGTCGTGGACGTCGCCGGCCTGCCGAGTCTTCACCGCGATCAGGCCGTGGCTGCGGCGAAGGCCGGTAAGCACCTCATCCTCGAGAAGCCGATGGCCAACACGCCCAACGAGGTGCGAGATATCCTCGCGGCCGCGGCCAAGGCCGGCGTGCGCGGCTGCGTCTGTTTCGAGTGCCGTTTCTCCAATCAATTCCAGGTCACGCGGGCGGTCGTCGAGGAGGGCCTCCTGGGTTCGCTGCATTACGGCGAGGTCGACTACTACCACGGCATCGGGCCCTGGTACGGGCAGTTCCGCTGGAACACCGGCCGGAAGGACGGTGGCAGCGCCCTGCTCACCGCCGGCTGCCACGCTCTCGATGCACTCCTGATGCTCATGGGGGGCGATGTCGAAAGCGTTTCGAGTCTCTCCACTCGATCGCACAGTCGAATCTTCTCTCCGTATGAATACGACACCTCGAGCGTGACGATCCTTCGGTTCAGGGGTGGCGGCATCGGGAAGACGGCGGCGATCGTCGACTGCCTGCAACCCTACTACTTCCACACGCATCTGGTGGGCAGCGAGGGAAGCCTGCTCGATGACCGCTTCCACTCGTCGAAGCTGTCCACGGACAAGGCCCATTGGAGCCGCCTGTCGATGAAACTGCTCGACTCGGGCGACGTCAGCGACCATCCCTACCAGAGCCAATTCCAGGCTTTCTTCGACGCTCTCGACGCGGGGAAGGACATGCCGCTGACGAACCTCGGCGAGGCGGCCCGAACGTTCGATGTGATCTTCGCGGCCGACAAGAGCGCGGCCAGTGGTGGTGCACTCGTGACCTTGGGAGGCGGCTGATGATCATGGATTCCGCGATCGTTGAGGTGACCAATCACGTCCATGGCCGTCGGCCTCCCGTCGGTGGCCGCTGGGCACGTCTGCTGCCCGTCGTCGTCGGCCTCCTGGCCGTCGCGGAGCCATTGATCGACGATGCCTCGGCCGCCGAGCCTGCGTCAGGTCGAACGGTTCGCATCGACGACGGCCCCGGATGGGTAGCCCTGGGCGAGGCCGATTTCGTGGACGTCAACTGCGGCGAGGGAACGTGGTCTTGGACCGATGGCGTCGCCCACTGCACGGGACGTCCCGTGGGCGTGATCCGTTCTCGGGAACCGGTCACGAACGTCGAACTCTCCCTCGAATGGAGGCATCTGTCGAGCGGGGGAAATTCAGGCGTTTTTCTCTGGGCGTCCCCGGAGTCGCTCGAGGGAATCAAGCCGGGCTCCCTTCCCAGAGGCGGCATCGAAGTGCAGGTTCTGGATCACGGCTATCGCGAGCAATATGAAAAGGGCGGAAAGAAGGCCGACTGGTTCACGACGGACGGCGACGTCTTTCCGGTTGGAAGTTCGTCCATGAAGCCCTTTCCTCCGGTCGCTCCGGATGGGCGTCGGAGTTTTCCGACAGCGAGGCACTCCCGCGGCACTCCGGAGTGGAACCACTACTACATCCGCGCCGTCCAGGGAGAGGTGCGGTTATGGGTGAATGGTCACGAGGTTTCCGGAGGCGCGGAGTGCCGGCCGGCGACGGGATTCCTGTGCCTCGAATCAGAGGGAGCACCGGTTGAATTCCGAGCGATCCGAATGCGGCAACTGCCTTAAGAATCGCCCGTCAGCCGCATCCCCCGAAGGCCACGCTGCAGGCAGTCGCATCCGGTCCCGGGAATTGCTACGCTCTTGAACGTTAGGGCGTGAACGACTCGGCCCGTTTCCAAATCTGCCAACCAGGTGACCGCATGGATCAGTTTCGGCGCATCCAGACCGGCAAAAAGGGCGATGTCCACATGGTGCTCCTCAAGGACAAGAAAATACTCGACGACACGGTGCTCGACGAAATCCGTACCGAACTCAACCAGGTGATCGGCAAGCAGGGTGGTCCGGATCTTCTGCTCGACTTCTCGAACGTCGAGTTCATGTCCAGCGCGATGCTGGGGCTCCTCGGGCAGTTCCACAAGAAGATCACTGCCGGCCATGGTCGGCTGAAGATGTGCGGCATCCGCAAGGAGATCATGCAGGTCTTCAAGCTCACGAGTCTCGACAAGCTCTTCAGCATCCACGCCGACGCTCCCACGGCACTGGCGACCTTCACCTGATCCTGCAAGTGGAGTGCGGGAGAATCAGGACTCGATGAACGTGAGCAGCAACGCCGGTTCGCCGTCGACGGGCGTCGATGTTCTCATCGCCGAGGACAGCCGGATGCAGGCGAGGCTTCTTCAGAAGAAGCTCGCCGAGGCCGGTCATTCGGTTCGCTGGGGAGAGAAAGGCGCCGACGCGTTGGCGATGGCCCGCGAGCGAAAACCCGACATCATCATCTCGGACATCGAGATGCCGGTGATGACCGGTTACGAATTCTGCAAGGCGGTGAAAACCGATCCACTTCTCAAGGGAGTGCCGTTCATTCTGCTCTCCACGCTGGCCGACCCGATCGACATCATCCGCGGACTCGACGCGGGGGCCGACAACTACGTCACGAAGCCTTACGAGCCGGCCTATCTACTCGGTCGCGTCGACTCGCTCCTCGCGGTGCCCCTCGGCGATGAGAAGACCGATGAGGCCACGCTGGAAGTGGCGCTGGCCGGCCAGACGTTCCGTGTAAAGGCTGGACGACAACAGGTGCTGAATCTGCTCGTCAGCACGTTTGAAAACGCCGTCGCGAAAAATCAGGAACTGATCGTCGCCAATCAGGAACTGTCCGACGCGAGGGACACACTCGAGCGCACCAACGAGGAACTCGTCTCGCTCAATACGGAGATTTCCAGGATCAATGCCCGGATGATCCGGGACCTGGAGGCGGCAGCCAAGGTTCAGCGGTCACTCCTGCCTCCGGACGACGCGGTGATCCCGTCGGCCCACGTGGCCTGGCGGTACGTGCCCTGCGAGGGTCTCGCGGGGGACTTTCTCAACTTCTTCCGGCTCGACGATGAACGGGCTGGGCTGTACGTGGTCGATGTCAGCGGCCATGGTGTCCGATCGTCATTGATGGCCGTCACGGTGGGGCGATTCCTCACACCCAAGCTCACCGACTCCTCGATCCTCGTACGTCCCGGATCGGACGGAGGCGTGGTGGTGGCGAGGCCAGCCGACGTCGTCACACAACTCAACAAACTCTTCCAGTCCGACGATTTCTCCGGGCTCTATTTCACGATCCTCTACGGGGTGCTGCACCTGCCCACGGGCCGCCTCGAGTATGTCTCGGCGGGCCATCCGGCGCTTCTCCACCTGGCGTCCGGAGCTGAGCCCGTCTTCCAGCCGTCGGAGGGCTTTCCGGTCGGATTCGTCCCCGACGTCGAATACGATCAGGCGACGCTCCAACTTTCGCCGGGCGATCGCATCTACCTGTACTCGGACGGCGTCACAGAGGCGATGAATCACGAGCAGGAGCAACTCGGCGACGAGCCGGTTGCGACGCTTATTCGCGATGCTCGCGGCGAACCGCTCGACACGGGCGTTGCCCGCCTGTTGGAGCGTGTCGAGAAGTGGTGCGAGCCCAAAGGCCCGCTCGACGACGTCTCTATCCTCGGCCTCGAATACCGTCCTTGAATCGGATCCGCTCGGGCGATCAGAAGAGTTCGTCGATCGGGCTGCCTGCATCGATCGCCGGCACGGGTCTGCCGGAATGATCGAGGAAGTGCGTATTGGGATCGACGCCCAGCACACGATAGATCGTGGCGTGCAGATCGAAGGGCGTCAGCGGTCGATCCCGCGGACGCTCTCCCTTGGAGTCGGTGCTGCCGACAATCCGCCCACCCTGGACGCCGCCGCCGGCGACGAGGGCGAAGATCGCGTTGCCCCAATGATCGCGGCCCGGTGTTCCCTTGCTTCCCGGAGGACCGCCGTTGCCGCCGTCGTTCATGCGGGGCGTACGACTGAATTCCCCGCAGAGAACCACCATGGTGGACTCCAATCGGCCGCGGTCATGAAGGTCCTCGAGCAGGCTCGCTACCGCCGCATCCACCTCCGGCAGACGGGTCTCCATGCCCTTCTGCAAGTCCCAGTGGTGATCCCAGCCGCCCGAATGCACCGTCACGAAGGTGCAGCCCGCCTCCACCAGCCTCCGGGCCATGAGTGTGCTCTGACCGAAGGTGTTGCGGCCGTAGCGATCTCTGAGCGCGTCGCTCTCCTGCGTCAGGTCGAACGCCGTCCTCGCCGCCCCACCGGACACAAGCCCGACGGCTTCCGACTGGAATCGATCCATCGAGTCGGCAAGGCCGCTTGCGTCGACGTCCCGCGCGAGCCCATCGAGTCGGCGACGGAGCGTGTCTCGCTCACCGAATCGACCGAGCGACAGTCCGTTGGGCAGCAGCAGGTTCCGCACCTGGAAGGCCGCCGCATTGGGGTCGCCGTCGGTCTCGAATGGGTGGGCCTCGGCCCCGAGATAGTTGCCGCCGAAGTACCCCGGCCGCAGTCCGACGCTCGATGCATAGGGCACTGAGACATACGGCGGCATGCCCGGTCGGCGGGCCCCCGTGACCCGTGAGGCGATCGCGCCGACAGAGGGATACTTCCCGGGTGTGCTCGAGCCATTGGGACCGCCCCGCCCCGTGAGCATGTAGTGGGCGGCGGTGAAATGGTCTCCGTTGTCGTGGTGAAGCGAACGCACGATCGAGAACAGATGGGCCACCTTCGCCTGCCGGGGAAACAGTTCTGAAATCTCGATGCCCGGGACATTGGTCCGGATCGGCCGCCAGATGCCGCGGATCTCGGCCGGCGCCTCCGGCTTGAGATCGTAGAGGTCGAGGTGGCTGGGCCCTCCATCGAGCCACAGGAGAATGACCGAGGTGTCCCGTTTGCCCCCTTCCAGCGTCGATCGAGCCGCTCGAGCCGACAGGATCTCGGGGAGGCCCGCGGAGGCCATCCCGGCAACCCCCAGCTTCACGAAGCTCCTTCGGGCGAGGCCATGGCAATAGCCGCCGCTGGATCCGGTCGTCACACTGAGCATGGTTGGCCCCCCAGCCTCAAGGGCCGGGGCTCCGTTGGGCAATCCCTGCAAGTTACCGCTCGGGTGGCTGTCGCGGCAAGCCGGGCGAAACCCCCCGGGGCGGAGGGCGTTTCCATAAGGATCGGTCTGATCCGCGTCCGATCAATCGAGAGACGTGCCATGATCCCTCCCGTTCCAAACAACGACGGTTTTCCCGTTCGGTTCGGCGCATCGCCCCAAAAAAGCACGATGCGTCCGGCAGTGCCGAAGCGTGCCGTGCCGGGGATGCTGTTCGCGATCGCTCGCCTCATGGTCGCATCAAGCGTGCATGCGGAGGACGACTTCGCATTCTTTGAACGACACGTTCGCCCGGTTTTCGTCAAGCACTGTCACGAGTGCCACTCGGCGGAGTCCGCTGAATTGCGCTCCGGTCTACGAGTCGACGACCGAGTGTCGCTCCTGGCCGGCGGAGATGGCGGCCGGGTGATCGTCGCCGGCAGGCCCGAGGAGAGCCGTCTTCTGGACGTGCTCACCACCGCGGATTCAGACGTGAGGATGCCACCGGACAGTCACGGCGGTCCGCTCCCCCAAGCAATCATCGATCGGATCGCCGACTGGATCCGCGACGGTGCGGCCATGCCGAACGGGCCACCGCTGGAGCGGGACGCCTTTGCGTCGATTCACACGCACTGGGCCTTTCAACCGATCGCGCGATCCGCCCCGCCCGAAACGGACTCCACGTGGAGCTGGGGGTTGATCGACCGCTTCCTCGCAGCACGACTCGAGTCGCGCGGGCTCGCACCCGTCGCGGACGCGCAGCCCGCCGTACTGTTGCGAAGGCTGTATCTCGATCTGATCGGGCTGCCACCGGAACCGGAGGAGGTCCGGGCGTTCCTCGACGATCCCTCCCGTGGCCGGTTCGGCGAGACCGTCGACCGGCTGCTCGCGTCGCCGCGGTACGGCGAGCGTTGGGGACGCCACTGGCTCGACGTCGCCCGCTACGCAGAAAGCAGTGGCAAGGAGACCGACTTCGCCTACCCGTATGCCTGGCGGTATCGCGACTACGTCATCGATGCCTTCAACGATGACATGCCTTTCAACCAGTTCGTGATGGAGCAAGTCGCGGGCGACTGTTTTGAATTCCGAAACGACCGTGAACGTGCCGAACTGCTCGTGGCGACAGGGTTTCTCGCGATCGGCCCCAAATCCCACGTCGAACGCAATCCCATGCAATTCGAGATGGACCTCGTGGACGAGCAGATCGACACCGTCAGTCAGGCCTTCCTCGGTCTGTCGATCGCCTGTGCCCGATGTCACGACCATAAGTACGATCCGGTCACGCAGCGGGACTACTACGCCCTGGCAGGCATCTTTCGCAGCACCGACACCCGCTTCGGCACGATCCGGATGCTACAGAACCTCAATCCCTCGGACCTCGTGGAGCTCCCGCGCTCCGCCGGGCAGCCTGATGGGTTGCGACGGATGGCGCCCCGTGAGCGGAGCCTGCTCGAGGAGCAGGTCGCCCGACTGCGTGAGGATCTCGATTTCGCGCGTCGCGCTCCCGGAGGCCCCGCGCTGAACCGGGTCGTGCAGTCATCCCTCCGCCTGGCCACACTCTCGGCGCGACTCGACGCACACGCGGCCGACGGCACTCCACGGCACTTCGCCATGTGCGTGCTCGACGATGTCAGGCCGACTGATTCCGCCCTTTTCCGACGAGGGGAGGTGGAGGATCCGGGAGCGATCGTGCCGAGGGGTCTGCCCTCGCTTGCGTCGCTGATTCCCGCTTCGAGCGACGACGAGGATGGGACCCGTTCTTTTCGATCGCGACCGACGGGATCGGTGGGAAGGGGTGAGAGTGGTCGTCTCGATCTGGCCCGCTGGATCGCCTCATCGGACAACCCGTTGACACCTCGCGTGATCGTCAATCGCGTCTGGCTCCATCTCTTCGGGAGCGGGCTCGTCACGACCCCCGACAATTTCGGCCTCGCCGGCGAGCATCCCACGCACCCCGACCTTCTCGACCATCTCGCCGCCGAGTTCGTGGCCGATGGCTGGTCGATCAAGCGGCTCATCCGCAGGCTCGTCATGACCCATGCCTACGCGCTGTCCACGGTCCACGACGAGTCCTGCCGCGAAACCGACCCCGCCAACACGCTTCGTTGGCGCATGACCCCGCGCAGGCTCGATGCCGAGGTGATCCGGGACGCCATCCTCGCAACCGCCGGCTCGCTCGATCTCGAACCGCCGGAGGGCTCGACGGTCGTCGACTTCGGAGAGGGACTGTCGGCCGCCATCTTCCGCGGCCAGGGACAGCCGCTCGACGAGGGCGTCTTCAAGCGGGCCGTCTATCTGCCGGTGATCCGCGGCACCCCGCTGGATTCGCTCGCACTCTTCGACATGACAGCCGGCACAACGGTGACCGGCGAGCGATCCCAGACGGTCGTACCCGCCCAGTCGCTCTACCTGCTCAACAGTCCCTTCGTCCTCGCGCAGTCCGACGCCGCGGCGGGGCGAGTGTATGCCTCCGCGGGCGACGACCGCGGCCGCGTGGCCTTCGCCACGCTGGCCGTTCTGGGCCGAACCGCGAGCAGCGACGAGATCGCGGCCGCCGTGCGGTTCGTGCAAAGCTCGGGCGGCGAGCGGCTGGGCTGGCCAGCCTTTTGTCAGGCGTTGTGGGCGAGCCACGAGTTGCTCTGTCGCAACTGACCCCGATCCAGCCACGTTTGAGGAACATTCCTTCATGTACACCGCCCGCCAGATCGTTCAGTACCCGTCGCGGCGCGAGTGGCTCAGGTCGGCCTCGGCGGGCTTCGGCTGGGTCGCGTTCAAGGCCCTCACCGCCGAGGCCGGTACATCGCAAACCGTCCACGGTCCGCACTTTCCTGCCGCTGCGAAGCGGGTGATCTTCCTCTGCATGGATGGGGGCCCCTCGCACGTCGACAGCTTCGACTACAAACCGGAACTCTCGAAGCGGGCCGGCGAGCCGATCGGCAGGGGCCGTATTCCGTCGGCGCGTCTTCTTCCGTCGGCGTGGACCTTCCGCCAAAGAGGAAAAAGTGGGCTCTGGATCTCGGACCTCTTTCCCGAGATCGCCGAGCGGGCCGATGATTTGTGCATCCTCAATGGCATGCAGACCGACGTTCCGAATCATCCTCCGGCATTCGTGCAGTTGCATACCGGCATCAGCACGTCCGTTCGTCCTTCGCTGGGAGCCTGGGTGACCTATGGACTGGGCAGTGAAAACGAGGAACTGCCTGGATTCGTGACGTTCAGCCCGCCACCGGGTAACGGCGGACCGGTCAACTACGGCTCGGCCTTTCTGCCGGCCATCCATCAGGCAACGCGTATCGGTCGACCGGGCGGCGGTCCGGGAGCGGGGGGCGGACCTTTCCGCGGCGCTTCCGACACGGTCGCCAACATCGAGAATCCGAGACTGAGCAAGAACGAGCAGCGGAGACAGCTCGATTATCTCCAGTCACGAAATCGAAGCGCCTCCTCTGGCGATGCCGACGGCGATTCCATCGAGGGGCTCATCGAGGCCCACGAATTGGCCTTCCGCATGCAGGACTCACTACCAGAGGCGCTCGACATCGGGCGTGAAACCGCCAGGACACAGTCGCTCTACGGCATCGACGAGGAGGCGACTTCTCGTTTCGGGCGGCAATGCCTGATGGCTAGGCGGCTCCTGGAAGCGGGCGTGCGCTTCGTGGAAGTCTGTCAGGGCGGCTGGGATCAGCACCGGAATCTTCGGGAAGACCATTCCTCGCGAGCCCTCGCGGTGGATAGACCGATCGCCGCCCTGCTCACCGACCTCGAGCGGTCGGGCATGCTCGAGAGCACGCTCGTGATCTGGGGGGGCGAATTCGGCCGAACGCCCTACGCACAGGTGGCCGACGGCCGCGACCACAACCACCTCGGCTTCACGACGTGGTTCGCGGGCGGCGGCGTGAAGGCCGGTCACGTGCACGGAGCGACCGACCCATTTGGCCTCGAGGCGGTCGATGGAAAGGTGCCGATCCATGACTGGCACGCCACCATCCTGCATCTCCTCGGGCTCGACCACACGCAGCTCACCTTTCGCCATGCCGGGCGAGACATGCGGCTCACCGACACGAAGGGGAGTGTCGTCAAGTCGATCCTGGACTCTTCGACAGCCGAGCGTTCTGCCGACTGACGGCCGACAACTGCCCGAGGATCCCGGAGTTGGTACTGACGCCCCTCGATCGATTGTCGCGGTCTCGCTGCACCTGCTCAGATCACGCGCGAGTCCCGTGCTGAAGGCACGATCGGCCTGGCAGCGTCATCACTGAACCGCGGCCTCGGATACCAACTGTCCAACGAGCCCATTCCATTCGTGGCGGTGCGGGTCGCTCCGGTGGGGTCTGCCGATATTTCAGCCTTGATCGGAGTTTCCTTGACTTTCCCATAAGTTTTGTCGACTCTATCAATCGATTTAACGCGAACGTTTCGGCATAAGACGGACCACCTCCAGCGAGAAGCCATTCATGTTTCGATCACTTCCGCTAACGTCCATAAGCCAACTTTTCGCCAGTCGCCGCCGCCGACTGCTCGCGAGTCCCCGCCACCTGGGAACCGAATCGCTCGAGTCGAGGGCCATGCTGACGGCCACCTTCGACGATGCAAGCGGCGCTCTCCTGATCGAGGGCACCCCGAAGGCGGACACGATCGAGATTCGTGCCGGCTCCACACCGGGCACAGTCAGTCTCAGGGGAGTGGCTGGGGTCGCAAAAAACGCCCAGTTTTCCGGCGTAAACACGATCATCATCAACACCTTCGGTGGAAATGACAAGGTTTCGATCAAGGGCGACTTGCGCAACGTCGCCGGCACCGTCATCGGGGTGACGGTGGACCTGGGCATCGGCAACGACAGGATCGATGCCAGCAGCGGCGCCGACTCGATCAACGCCGGCGACGGAAACGATGTCGTCCGCTGCCGCGGCCGTGCCGACTCCGTGAATGCCGGACCAGGCAAAGAAGTCGTCAGAGGGGATGACGGCAACGACGACATCTCCGGCGGCTCGGGCAAGGATCACCTCAGCGGTGACCGGGGATCGGATGATGTCGCGGGCGGCGACGATGATGACCGGATCGATGGCGGCGACGACGATGACTTCCTCTTCGGCGACCGTGGAAGGGACAAGGTCAATGGTGGCCGCGGCAACGACGGCATCTTCGGGGGTGACGATCGCGACGATCTCCGTGGCGACGACGGCGACGACGACATCGATGGGGAAGTGGGCGACGACCGCATCCGTGGCGGTAGGGGCAATGATGATTGTCTCGACGACGACGGCGACGATCTCGATGACGACAGTGCCGAGGATGACGACAACGGCGACGACGACGGCGATGATCACGGCGATGATCACGGCGATGATCACGGCGGTGATCACGACGACGACCTGGGTACGACATTCTCGTTCGTCGATGGCTCCGCGAATCTCGTCGGCACCTCGCAGGGCCGCCGAGACAAGATCATCCGCTCGTTCGTCGCTTCGGCGTCTGGTCGGGTTGATGTGACGATTCGGCAGGTCGGGGGTCGCTGGATCGATCTCGAGGTCGAGCAGGCTAATTCCTCCGTCGAGAATCTGCTCGAACTCGAACCTGGGGACGATGACGGCGGTGCTCCCAGCGGTTTCTTCAATGTCACGGCTGGCGCAACGTACATTGTCGAGATGCACTCGCCCGACTTCCTTTCGAGCGACTTCGACGTCCTTTTGACACTGACATGAGCCCGGATGGGGGTCCTCACCGGCACAGGCCACACGATCGTTCCTGTGTGATTGAGGCCCACGGGTCAATCAACGATCGCAAGCCGCGATACGGGGTCTCGATCCGGGTATCCTCGAGGGTATGACCAGGCCACGAGTCTCCCCGTCGCTCCTCTATCGTCTCCTCGTACCGACGGTGGGTCTCGTGGTCGCGGCGGTCGTGGCCAACGTCGTATTCGCGGCTTGGATTGCTGCGGGCAGGTCGGTCCCCGCCGCCCTGGAGGCCCGGACACGGGGGGAAAGGGCCTTGGAGACCCGGCCCGTACCGCAGCC
>JBJTBB010000091.1:0-6788 GCA_046091125.1 Planctomycetaceae bacterium | reverse complement strand
GACGATTTTGTCGGCCGCCACGGCAACGTAGTAACCGCCGCTCGCCGCAGTGTCCGATAGGCTCGCCACGACCGGCTTGTCGGTCCGCTTCGCCTCCCGCCAGATGAGATCACTCGCAAGCGCTGATCCGCCTGGGGAATCGATCCGCAGCACGACCGCGGCTACCGAGTCGTCGGCATCGGCATCCTGCAGGGCCTTGATCACCGCCCCCGGACCACCCCCGCCGCCAAGAAGCCCAGACGTGGAACCATCGTCGATCGTGCCGCTGAGATGGACGATGGCGATTTTCCTCGAGCCTCCCCGCGATCCGGCAGCACCGCCGCCACCGCTGAAGAGATCGACGAGCTTGATCAGACCCGTGATGCCCGAAAAGTCGGTCTCGTTGAGGGATTGCTTCGCGTAATCCCGCAGCACCTTGGGGGCGGCATCCTTGCCATCGTCGACCTGTGTTACGAGCTTCGCCGTGCGGGCAAGGTGCAGCACCGCCTCGTCCTCGTACAGGATCTCATCCACGAGTCCAGCGGCCTTGGCAGCCTCCGGCGTGAAGACACCGGTGTCGATGAGTTGCCGCACCCGATCGGGCGGTAGCTTGCGATCCTCCGACACCCGTTCGACCAGCTGCTCGTAGAGATCACCGACGTAGGCCTCGTATTGCTCCCGCAGTTGCGGGCTCATGCCCGTACGGGTGAGCATCTCACCGGCTCCTTTGAACTCGCCCACCTGAAGGATTTCGGCCTCGATACCGACCTTATCGAGCATCTCCTTGAGGAAAGTCACCTCCGCCCGTACGCCCGTGATGGCGAGCGTGGCTGCGGGTGCAATCATGACCGTGTCGGCGACACCTGCCACCAGATAGTGCACAGGCTCCGTGTCGAGAAGATGCACGGCGACCGGCTTCCCCTTCGCCCGGAGTCGCAGAATCGCCGCCCTGAGTTCATCGGCCCTCGCACGCCCCAGATCGGGCGACTTCATGGCCAGCAGCACCGCACCGACTTTTTTATCGTTCGCCGCCCGGTCGAGCCGCTCGACGATACGATGCAGCCGCGGTGAGACATCGGCCAGAAGCCCTCCCTGTCCCACGCCCTCGGCAAGCGAGCCGTCGAGCATGATGACCGCGACTCCTTAGGTCGCCGATTCCTTGGGGGACGATGTCTTGGGAGACGGTGACTGTTCCTGAGCCTTCGTACCCGCGGCAGGCGGCTGTGCTACGGCCGGCTCAATCCCCACGGCCACTTCATGCCACACCACCGCTCCCAGGATGACAGCTCCGAAAACCATCCCACGACGAACCATTCGGACGCTGAGCACGTCACTTTTCGACATCTGGAACTCCTCGAAAGCCGGATTCCGGAAGACGTTCGGCGGCACGGGACTCGCTTCGCCCTTCGTCTTTCGTGTCGCGCGACCGTATTCTAACCGAATCTGCCCCTATTGGACCGCGGACTTCTCGAGAAGCCTCGAAAAAAATTCTTTGGTGGCGGACGTTCCCCTTGACAATGAACGAGCGTATAGTACGATACGCACGACCACTTTTCGAACACCGGGCGACTTCCTGTCAGCCGCATGCCAGTCGGGATCGAAATGGGGTCGCCCCCTTTACGCCTCGCGTCACATACGCTGATTTGCAAGGAGTTTGTCGATGGCTGCAGCTTCCTCGAACCGTCACAAGGTCACCCGTAGCGGTCGATCACAATCACAATCTGCCCGAGATGCGAACGCCTCGGGCGGCCGCGAATCCGGGAAGAAGAGCATGCTGGCCGATCTACTCAGCCGTGGATCGGCATCCACGAGCAAGGGATCCAAGAACCCGTCATCCAAAAACACCGTGATGACCGACGGTGACGAAGTGACGCCGACCGAACGACAGATGGCGATCTATGAGTTCATCCGTGACAAAATCCAGACCCGTGGCTATGGCCCGACCGTCAGGGAAATCGGGGCCGCCTTCAAGATTCGTTCCCCAAACGGCGTCGTGTGTCACCTCAAGGCGCTCGAGCGAAAACACTACATCACACGTGGCAAAAACATGTCGCGGGCCATCGAATTGGTCGGAGAGCCTGCCCATCTCCGGGGTCTCGCCATGGCCGGCTGGGTCGCGGCCGGCACGCTGCGTCCTGCGGAGGAGCAGGCGGAGCGGATCGATTTCGAGTCGCTCTTCAATCGTGACAATCATTTTGTCCTGAAGGTCATGGGCGATTCGATGATCGATGCCCAGATTTCGGATGGCGACTGGGTGGTCATCCGCAAGGCACGATCGGCCCATTCCGGCGATATCGTGGTGGCGCAGACCGACGAGGGTGAGGCCACGCTGAAACAGTGGTTTCCGGAGCGGGATCGGATCAGGCTGCAGCCGGCCAACAGCTCGATGAAACCAATCTATGTCAAGAATGCACGCGTTCTCGGCGTGCTGGCCGGCGTCGTTCGCAAAACCTGAACGCTCACGCTGGGCGGTCGAGCGACTCCGACCGCATCTGGTGAAGCTTGTTGTAGAGAGTCTTCAAGCTGATCCCCAATTCGTCCGCGGTCTTCGGTTTGTTGCCGCCATTTCGTTGCAGTCCCTCGGCGATCGCCCGCAGTTCCATCTCGCGAAGCGTTTGGGGTGCCTCCGTCTCACCCGGTTGCCCCGGTGCCGACCGTGAGGCACCGATGGACTGGTGGCCGTCGAGTCGCCGTTCCGGTGATGTCTCTGGAGCTCGAGAATCGAGACGCGACGGCAGGTGCTCGACGCGAATCGGAAGGTCGTCGCAGAGTACGAGAGCATGCTCGACGACATTCGCCAGTTCCCTCACGTTCCCTGGCCAGTGGTATGCCTCGAGCACCTGGAGGACGTCCGGTTCACACAGCGTCACCTGCGGCGGCAGATGGGGCCGGGACAGCTGCACGAAGTGCGTGAATAGTTCGGGAATGTCCTTGGGCCTCTCGCGGAGAGGCGGCACGCGCACCTCGAAGGTGTTGATCCGGAAGAAAAGATCCTCTCGGAACGTTCCGGCCCGGACCATCTCCTCGAGCGAGCGATGGGTCGCACAGATCACTCGACAATCGACCCTCGTCGTCACATTTTCACCGACGCGACGAATCACCCCGCTCTCGAGCGCCCGCAGCAGTTTGGGCTGCAGAGATCGGGGCAATTCGCCGATCTCATCGAGAAACAGCGTTCCGCCGTCGGCGACTTCGAACAGGCCGGCACGATGTTCGTCGGCCCCTGTGAAGGCTCCCCTCCGGTGACCGAACAGCTCGCTTTCCACGAGGTGTTCGGGGAGCGCGCCGCAGTTGACCGCAACCATCGGCCCTCCCGCCCTCGGACTCGCCTCGTGGATGGCTCGGGCGACGAGATCCTTGCCGGTGCCAGTCTCGCCTCGGATGAGCACCGTCGATTCCGCACGCGCCACCCAGGTGATCAGTTCCCGCACCCGCTGGAGCGAGGGCGAGGGACCGACGAGTTTCGTCGATCCTTCGGCCCGGCGGACACGACCCTCGAGGGCCCGCAACCGCGCGGCGAGTTCCCGCCGCTTGCGAACCCGCTCGAGCACCGCCTTGATCTCCGCGAGTTTGCAGGGCTTGGTGAGGTAATCGCAGACGCCCTGACGCATCGCATCGACCGCCGTCTCGAGTGACGACTTACCGGTCACGATCACCGCCTCGGTATCGGGGGAGACCGATCGCACGTGTCGAATGACGTCGAGACCGCCGAGACCTGGCATGTCGTGATCGACGATCACGCAATCGAACGCCGTCCGCTCGATGGCCGCCACGGCGGTCCGTCCATCGGGGCAGACCGTCGTGTCGTAGCCCATGCGAGGCAATTCGATCCGCATTAGTTCCTGCAGTGATGTTTCGTCGTCGGCGAACAGGATCCGCATCTGGCGGGCCGGCCGGGGGACAGCACCATTCCGCAGTCGCTCGGCGCTGCGCAACTCATGCACGCACAAGGGATCTTCGACCCCGGTCACGACATCTCCCGAACCGGAACGGATCGATCTAGGCTGCCTGGTTGCGATGATCCACCTCCTGTATTGGCGATTGCCCCGGACGGCCGGTAATGATGTCCGCGAGCGGCAGCGTGACACGGAACGTCGCGCCTTGATCCGGACCGTCGCTCGAAGCCTCTATCCGGCCGCCATGGTCGCTGACGATGCGCTGCACGATCGACAGGCCCAGACCAGTGCCCTGGCCCGACTTGCGGCGCGTGAAGAAAGGCTCGAAAAGATGGTCGAGCACTTCGGGTGTCATGCCGCAGCCGTCATCCTTGACCGTCAGGACCGCGTCGCGTCCCTGCCGCTCGAGCGCGACCACTACCTTTCCGTCCTCGGAAACACTGTCGAGTGCGTTGACGAGCAGGTTGAGCACCACCTGCTTGATCTCCTGCGGGTTGACCTGCACGAGCAGGTCGGCCGAATCGACGATCTCGACGCTCCGTCCCGAAAACCGCCCGACATGTTGGAGCATATCCGCAACGTTCCTGGTCAGTCCGAGCAGCGCGGTCGGCTGGCGACGCACCTCGCCAAGTCGGGAAAAATCGAGCAGCTTTTCGGTGATTTCTTTGCAGCGAAACGCCTCCGACTGGATCAGTTCCAGATACCGCGCCGTGACAGCCGCCTGGTCGGGCGACTGCTGCACGTCCCGCAGCCTGCCTTCGAGCGACTCGGCACACATCGCAATCGACGCCAGGGGATTGTTGATCTCGTGTGCCACGCCCGCCGCGAGAAATCCAACGCTCGCCAGTTGCTCGCTACGAATGACCTCCCGTGTGCGGAGCTGGACCTGACGGTCGAGGTCGTCACGGATCGCCTGGAATCGCTCCGTCATCCCATTGAGGGCAGAGGCGAGGTCCGCCATCTCATCGTGAGTGTCGAGCACCAGTCGATGGTCGAATTCCCCCGACGCGACCCGCCGTGACCCGTGCGCGAGGAGCTTGAGCGGACGAAAGACCCAGCGATACGTGAGCAGTCCAAGGGCGACGAGCACCGCTCATGCCGCTGAGGCCGCCGTCCAGGTGGCAATGATCAGCGAGCGGTAGCTCGTCCGCACCTCACCAGCGAGATCGTGCAGGTGATCATGCAGGAAGGTCGGCAGCTGTGCGGTGCGCTCGGCGAGCGCCTCGAGGTGGCGGGCAACGGCCTGTTCCCGAATCGATTCCGTGTCGGAGTCGGACTCCTTCGAGGTCAGGAGCGACAGCTCACCGAGAAGTTGACGCACATCCTGCGCCGTCTGCCGCTCCGGACTACGGTCGGCGAACGGGACGTCGTTCAGCTCCCCATCGGCGAGATCGGCGAGATATTTCCTGAGTCGCTCCATCGCCTCTGCGAGTTGATGACGAAACGACTCGGTATTCGATACCGAAGGATCGGCAGCATGGGCGAGTCTGAGGCGCCAGACACAACTTTCCAGATCGCTCGCGCTTGGAAGCTCGGCGGCCCGACAGGAGAGGGCCCGCACGAGCCTGCGGTAGGAATAGATGCCCACGAAACTGCTCGCCGACAGCACCGCCACGAGCGCGCCTACCAGCACGGCCCCTGTCAGCAGTTTGTTGCGGATGGGTCTACGGGCAGCCATGGGGGGTCCTGGTGAATACTCTCACCATCACGACGCAGCCACACGGGCGCGTCGTATGGCCGCGGGGGGCGGGAAAGGTAGCAGGATTTGGCAAGATCACCTACACCAGACCGAACCGCCGCCGAAGGCCCCATTCCAGACACAGGCAACCCGCGAGGAGCGCAAAGGCCCACCACGAGTCCCATGGCGTCGCCGACCACTGTTCCGAGACGTCGTACTCGGCCGGAGTCTCGGCCAGTTCCTCGAAGATGCGGGGAAGGTCCTCGAGCCGGCCGGCCCTCCTGGGATCACCGGCAAGTTGTGTCATGAGGGCGACATTGGCGACCGGATTGGCGAGCTCGAGGTTCTGACGCAGCACCGTAAAACGGGCGCGTTTTTCAATGGCCGCTCCGCCGTCGATGCTCGCGCGCACCACGATCGTCCAGTCGCCGGATTCATCCAACGACGAGAGTGCGCCCGTGAAGGATTCACCCTTTCTGAGCATCCGGACGATCCGCTGCGTGCCCGAGGGTGGGAGGGCTATCGCCTCGAGCGTGGCACCCGCGGCGGTCGTCCCATCGGTTTGGGAGACTCCGGCGTCGAAGGCCAACGTCGCTCCTCCGTTAATCCGACGTTGGGCGAGGGTGAGCCAGAGCCTGTCTCGCACGTCTTCATCCCGTCTCGCCAGCCACAGTACCATCTGCCTCCAGAACCGCTTGTGCACATCGGCCGAACCCTTCATGGCCCACCGCCACGTCGAATCGGCCGCCAGTGCAGCCACCCGACCGTTGCCATAGTCACGCGTGACGAGGAGCGGCTTCTCGCCTTCAGAAACGGCCACCGTGCGTGACTGCGGGAGCAGCCTTCTGAGATCATTCGCACCATCCATCGGCGGCAGTTCGAGCCATCTTGCCCGAAGCGCCTCTGCATCGGCGGCCTCCTCGATCCGCATGATGGGCATCTGACCGAACCGACGGTCGGGCAGCATTCGCAGAGGTCCCGACAGATGCAATCCCTCGCGGATCGGGGCGTCCAACGGCTGACGGGCAAGACGATCCGGCTCCCATGGCACCAGCGGCGCAAGAGCTGAAAAACCCCAGCCACCGGCGTCGAAAGCGTGAAAGCCACCGAGCATTCCGATGCCGGCGCCCATCTCCACGCGTGTGCGGATGGTCTCAAGATCGACCGGACGAAAGGCGGAGGAATCGATGTCACCGATGAGCATCACGTCGAACCCTTCTCCCAGAAGCCTGGAG
>JBJTBB010000090.1:0-7822 GCA_046091125.1 Planctomycetaceae bacterium | reverse complement strand
GGGTTCGCCGGTGCCGTCCGGAACGCTGTCACGGAGCAGGCGCCCACCGCGGAACTCATTGCTGAATTGGTCAACGAGAACCGGATCGTGGACGTCAAGAAGGCGACCATGCAGGACTATATGCGGTTCTACGACGTCACGCTGATGAATCCGAAGGTGCTCGTGGGCATGTTCGTGGGGGCGATGAGCGTATTCGTCTTCTGCGCCTTGACGATGAAGGCCGTGGGCCGGGCCGCCAAGGGCATGGTGGAAGAGGTCCGCCGCCAGTTCCGCGAGAAGCCGGGCATCATGCAGGGGACCGATCTTCCCGACTATGCCGCCCCGGTGGCGATCAGCACCAAGGCCGCGCAGAAGGAGATGGTGCTCCCGTCTGTGCTGGCGCTCGCCGTGCCCGTGGTGACGGGCCTGCTGCTCGGCGTCTCGGGCGTGCTCGGCCTGCTCGTGGGCGGGCTGACGACGGGCTTCTGCGTGGCGGTGTTCATGGCCAATTCGGGCGGTGCCTGGGATAACGCCAAGAAGCACATCGAAAGCGGTGTGCACGGCGGAAAGGGAAGCGAAGCCCACAAGGCGGCCGTCGTCGGCGACACGGTGGGCGATCCTTTCAAGGACACGAGCGGTCCGAGCCTCAACATCCTCGTGAAGCTCATGAGCATGGTGAGCGTGGTGGTTGCAGGCCTGGTCGTCCGGTATTCGCTCGAGGCGCTCGGTATCTTCTGAGATCCCCGGATCCCTGCCGGAGCCGGAGGCGATGAAAGCGGGCTTCTCGTTCCGCGTCGAGGCGACGGATGGCCCCGCACGTGCCGGCTTGCTCGCAACGCCGCACGGCAGCGTGTCGACGCCGCTCTTCATGCCTGTTGGCACGCTCGCCACCGTCAAAGGAATCGACATCGGCAGGCTGCGCGAGACGGGAGCAGGGATGGTGCTTTCCAACACCTATCACCTGCATCTTCGTCCAGGCGAAGGACTGATCGAGGCGGCAGGCGGCCTCGCGGCCTTCATGGGTTGGGATGGGCCCACGCTCACCGACAGCGGAGGGTTCCAGGTTTTCAGCCTTGCCCACCGTGCGAGGGTCGACGACGAGGGGGCGTTCTTTCGCTCGCATGTCGATGGTCGCGCGATCGATCTGACGCCGGAACGTTCGATGCGTATTCAGGAGTCACTCGGGGCGGATATCGCCATGCAACTTGACGACGTCGTGGCGCTGCCGTCGCCACGTGAGCGGGTCGCACGGGCGATGCAGCGGTCGCTGCTGTGGGCACGGCGCTGCATCGAATCGCACGTCCGCGACGACCAGGCGCTTTTTGGTATCGTGCAGGGCGGTCTGGAAGGCGATTTGCGGCAGGAGAGCGCTTCCACGCTCTCCGTGATGCCGTTCGATGGACTGGCCATCGGTGGGTTGTCGGTCGGTGAAGGTCCTGAAGCGATGGAGAACACGCTTCGTCTGACGGCGGCCTTGCTGCCCGCGGAACGACCTCGCTACCTGATGGGCGTCGGAACGCCAGGGGACATCGTGAGGGCCGTCGCGCTTGGCATCGATATGTTCGACTGCGTGCTGCCCACGCGCTGCGGACGGCACGGTCTCGCCTTCACGTTCAGCGGCCAGGTCCGACTCAAGAATGCCATCCACGCGGACGATGACCGACCCCTCGAGGAGGGATGCCCCTGCGTCGCCTGTCGGCATGGACGTCGATATCTCCGGCATCTTTTTCAGGCAGACGAGATGCTCGGTCCAATCCTGACATCCATCCACAATCTGACATTTTATGCGAGGCTTCTCGAGCGGATTCGGCAGTCGATCGTGGCTGGAAGGTTCGTGGAAACGGCGGCCGGGCTCCTTGCGGGATTCGGTCCGCCCAACGCCGGTGCCGCCTGAAATCGGAGCCTGTCGTGGCGGCCTTGTTGCAGCCCTTCTCGACGCCGTATCATCCGGTCTCGTTTTGAGCCATTTTCGAGAACCGAGATGCTCTTTATTGCATGTGATCCGTCGCACTCTGCCCGGTGGTTGGTGAGTTGTTCGTGCGCATTCGCTCCCGGAGGGGTCGTGGTTTCGTCAAGCATGACGGATTTCGTGATCCCCAGTCGGGTTGGCGCCCGGGTTCTTGCGATCCTGGCACAGCAAGCAGGTGCGCGGTCACCGGTCGAATCCATCCTGCAATTCGCCCCACTTCTGGCCGTGGCATTCCTCGCCTGGATGCTGCTCTACAGGCCTGAGCGGCAGCGGCAGCTGGAGGCCGAGAAGCTGCGGTCTGCGATCAAGCGCAATGACCACGTCGTCACGGCATCGGGCATCTACGGAACGGTCGCCGCCGTCGACCGGGATGCGGGTCGGGTGACGCTCAAGATCGATGAGTCGTCCAACGTGAAACTGGACGTGACGCTCGCGAGCATCGCCCGCTTGATCGGCGAACCGTCCAAGCAGGAGTCTTCCGGAGATTGACGGCTGGTCACCGTCCGGGGCATCCCGCGGTTCCACGTTCGAAACGACAGGCCTCAGACAATCAGCCGCCGATTCGTACGGTGGTCGCCTTCCCATACCCTTTCCATCGACGGTTCGGAGATCGATCCCTGATGCAACTGCCAGTGTCCTTTTCCCTGTTGCTCGCCCAGGCATCGCAGACTGCAGTGGCCACGGCCTGGTGGCAGGAACCATGGGCCTCATGGGTCATTCTCGCCGCCTGTGTCGTCGTGTCCTCGCTCGCGGCGTGGGTGATCGCCCGTGGGCTCGGAGCGTCCGACGTCTGGCCGAGACTGGCCACCGTGCTCGTGTCGCTGGCCGTCGGACTGGTCGTCATGACACTCGGATGGCCACCACGACTGGGAATCGACCTCAAGGGGGGCGTCATCCTGGTCTACGAGATCGACAACTCGAAGCGGTCCACCGCCGCCATCGAGTCGGTCGCGGCCGGATTCGAGCAACTTCTCGAGCGTCAGGGTGCGAAGGCCACGGTGTCATGGGGAGGCGATGGCCGGATCTCCGTCACGTTCGCCTCGGAGGACGCCGCCGCTGAGGATGCGTTCGTGAAGGGTGTCGAGGCGGGTGCCTTCGGGTCGGCGACTGTCAAGCGGATCACCCGAGATCGAGAGCCGGGCACAATCGCATTCGCCATCTCGGGCAGAACCGATCCTGTGGACATGGACAAACTCGTCGCGGCCGTGAGTCGGCGGGTGAATCCGGGGGGTCAAAAGGAGGTCACGGTGCGGCGGTACGGCCTCGATCAGATCGAGGTCATTGTGCCGGCAGTGGACCGGGCGGAAATCGTTCTGATCAAGCGGATCGTTTCGAGCGCCGGCGTGCTGGAGTTTCGCATCCTCGCCAATCCAGACGATCCCCGCCATCGACAGGTAATCGAGATTGGAACCCGAGTGCCGGGTTCGACGGTCAGCGAAGCCGGCCGACGGATCGGTCGTTGGGTCAGGCTCGACACGACCAAGATGGATCCCTCTCGAGATCGTGGACTGGTCACGCGGGCGGCGCCCGACGGTGCAGCCGAGGTGCTGGTCGTTCTCGATCGATTCGATGTGACGGGGGGCTACCTGACGCGGGCGATGGCCAGCTTCGACAATCTGGAACCTTGCGTGAACTTTGGATTCAGTTCGGCCGGTGCGGCTCGGTTCGGCGCGCTCACCGCAGCGAATCTTCCCGACCCTGCCAACCGCTTGGAAAGCCGGCTGGGCATCCTCCTCGACGACGTTCTGCTCTCCGCACCGACGATTCGCAGCACGATCACCTCGAGCGGCCAGATCACCGGAAGCTTCAAGCAGTCCGACGTGGATTTTCTCGTCGGTGTGCTCAATGCCGGAAGTCTTCCGGCCGCCCTCGGTAGCGAACCTGTCAGCGAGCAGGCGATCAGCCCGCAGTTGGGGGCGGACACGATCCGTTCGGGGGCCCGTGCGATGGTGCTGTCGCTCGTCGCCGTGCTTGCCTTCATGTTGCTGTACTACCGCTTTGCCGGACTCGTCGCCGACCTGGCGGTCGCCCTGAACCTGATTCTGGTGGTGGCCATCCTCATCTCCCTCAAGGCGGCACTCACGCTCGCTGGCTTGGCCGGACTGGTACTCTCGGTCGGGATGGCTGTCGACGCCAACGTGCTCATCTACGAGCGGATTCGTGAGGAGGTCGGGCGGGGGGCCTCGCTGCGCATGGCGATTCGCAATGGCTTTCAAAGGGCTTTCGCGACCATCGTCGACTCGAACCTCACCACGCTCATCACGGGCGTCGTGCTCTATGCGATTGGGACCGATCAACTGAAGGGTTTCGCCATCGCCTTGATCCTTGGACTCACGCTCAATCTCTTCACGGCCGTTTTTTGTGCGCGTGTTGTATTCGATCTGGCCGAACGGAGCGGAGCCGTGAAGCGGCTTTCGATGATGCGATTGCTGGCGTCTCCATCGTACGAGTTCGTCCGTTGGACGCCGGTGGCTCTCGCGATATCCGGCTTCCTCGTCGCCGCCGGCCTCGTGGCTGCGGTCGCCCGCGGACAGGGTCTGTTTGACATCGATTTCACAGGTGGAACGAGCGTGCAGATTGAATTCCAGGGCGAAAAGGCCCTGGGAGTGGCGGATGTACGGAGTGCGGTAAGTGCCCTCCCCGACGTCGCGGTCAGTTCGATTTCATCCGCCGACGTGCCGCCCGGGCTGCGATACAAGATCGACACGTCGGAAAAGGAAGCCGAGGTCGTCGAGACACGTTTGCGAGAGGCCTTCAAGGGAAGGTTGCGGACCTACTCCGTCATGGTCGGCGAAGTCACCCAGTCGGCGTCCGATGCGGCGGTCGCCCCGGGAGAGCCGGTGCCGGCCGAGGCGACGGGGGAGATGGTGTCGATGGTCCCGCTCGAGTTTCCAGAGCGGATCACGGGGCCTCTGCTTGAGGAGGCCATCAGCCGGGCGATGATCGCCGCCGGACACGAGGGGCAGGTCTTCGAACTCGAAACCTCGGAGCCAGGAGGTGAGTCGAGGCCGTGTCGCACCTGGGGACTCTCGACGCCACTCGCGCCGGACCTCTTGCAGCAGGTGCTTGGGTCCATGAAGGAACGACTCGAACAGACGCCCGTGTACCTCTCCGCCAACACGATCGGCGGCAAAGTGGCCGGAAACACACAGGTCACCGCCTTTTACGCCCTCGTGGCGAGCATGGTCATGATCGTGCTCTCCGTCTGGCTGCGATTCCACCACGTGGGGTTCGGCCTGGCGGCGGTCGTGGCCCTCATCCATGACGTATTGGTGACAGTGGCGTGTATCGCGATGAGTTCATTCCTGTCACCGGGTCTCGGTTGGGCGCTCGTGGATGATTTCAAGATCAGCCTGGATGTGGTGGCGGCGCTGCTGACGATCGTGGGCTTTTCCATCAACGACACGATCGTGATCTTCGACCGACTTCGTGAAATCCGGGGAAAGAGCCCCGTCGTCACGACCGCCATGGTCGATCGTGCCGTCAACGAGACCCTCAGCCGTACGATCCTCACGTCCGGCACCGCCTTCATCGCGACGCTCGTTCTCTACCTGGCGGGAGGGCAGGGCATTCACGCCTTCGCCTTCACGATGCTCGTCGGGATCATCAGTGGCACCTTCAGCACGATCTTCATCGCATCGCCACTGGCGCTTCGGCTCCAGGGTGGTCGGGAGGCCGCCGGACGCGCACGGTTGGAGCGATCCGGCGCTGGGGTGGCGGCACCGGCCTGAGCCTGTCGGACATTCTCGCAAAAGCGCGTCAATAGTTGGATGGACGGGCATTCTCCGTCGCCCGTCCACGCCCTTAAGGACGCGAAGCAGGTGGACGCACAGCCAATGACTTCCTCGGGGTCTCGAGGATTCCTGCGGGTCTGCTTGGGAATAGCTCTCCTCTCTCTGGGCTGTTGGGTGTCGGTTCCGGCCTGGCGACATTTCCATCCGGATGAGCCAGTCGCGACCACTGCGGTCGCGAACGTCGCTCCCATCGATGCCAGGGCCCGAGGAACGGATGCAGTCGACGGTGAGTTTGTCTTCCGGCACACGATTCCGGAATCCGGCGCCCCGACGACCGCAATCACCGCGATGCGAACCTCCTCGATGCAGGACCGACCAACACCGGAAGCCAGCCGACCGTTCCTCAAGCCGGATGGGCTCCCGGCGCTACCGGTCGTGTTCGGTGCCCCTCCGCCAGGCTTCCAGGATCACTATCGAACGACGCTGCGGATGCCGCCGCCGCCGTTGCTCGACCCCCAGCCATCTCGGCCAAAACGCCAGGCGATGAAGGCTGCCCAGATTCCCCCTGGGCTCAATGTGGTGGCGCCACCGCAGGTGTCGACGGTGCATGTCGTGAGAGACGGCGATGACCTCACGGGAATTGCCATACGAGTCTACGGAGATCCAGCGATGGCGGATGCGATCCTTGCAGCGAACAGGGATCGGCTTCGGGATCCCGCGATTCTTCCTATTGGTTTGACGCTCGTATTGCCCGCGGCCGGACACGGGTCACCCACGGCCGATGTGCCATCGGGGCGATCAGGATGGCTCGAGCCATCCGCAGGGTGAGGACTCGAGCGAATCATTTCGGCGGTGGCTCGACGGAAGTCTTTTGAGCGTTGGTGGAAAGTCGCTCAACTGCGCCCTGAAAAACAGGCCCGACCCGTCGTCCGATGGCCAGGTCGGCGCTCGAGTCAGCCAGGCAACATCCTAACGGCTCTCACGGCGAAAGAACTCGAGCATGAATCTTGCAGGTGGTGGATTCATCGATCGTTCGATCGCCAGTTTATCGGACTGTAGCGGAGAGTTGTATGCGAGGAAAAAAACGGTCAATTTCTTTTGCTTTTTGTCGTCATCACCGGGTTTGGCGACGAACGTTGTGCTGCATTGGTCAGGTCTCAGTTTTTTGAAGTAGTCAAAAACCTTTCCAGCATTTTTGTCCTCTGAACCAGCGAGGATCATCACGGGAAGCGCATCCCGGAGAGGTGGCGTGTCTAGGGCGGGTTTGATGTTGATGCCCTTTTCGGCCCACAGGGGACTGACGAGCACCAGGCCTTTCACGAATCGCCCCTGTTGACCATCGGTCAGGTCTCGCCATGCGTAATCGGAGACGGTCCAGAGGGTGGCGAGAGTGCCCCCCAGGCCGCATCCGACGATGAACACTGGCCGGCGATCCGGGCCCGTGAGGTCGAGAAGCCGTAGAAGGCTCGCTTCGATGTCTCCTTGGATCGAGGCCTGCTCGCGAACCTGCTGATTGGGACTCGAGGCGACGATCATGTCAAAATCAGGTTTTCGCAGCGGTCGCTGTTTATTTTTTTCCGTCTCATTCCGGCTGCTCCCGGGGCCCGAGGCCGGAAACAGGCTTTCTCCGTGACCCCTGAGATCCGGCGACAGGACGTCACATCCAGCCCATTGAAGAAGTTGGGCCAAAGGCTCCACGGTGGCGTGGGAGCCGCCGATGTCATGAATCAGCAATACCGAGGCGAGCCGATCCACCTCCGGCAAGGGTGCGTAATAGCTTGCTGACAAGTCGAGACCGTCGGTCGTCCGAATGGTCTGAGGCCTGGCAGGTGGCAGCGGAATATTTTTGCCGGGCGGAGCGTCCTTTTTGTCGGGTGTGGAGCCCGTTCCCTGCGGGGTCGCAGGATCCTGTGCTCCTACCCAGTTCAAGGCTCCGGCCATCATCGCGATGACCAATACCGGAATCGATCCTGATACCGAACGGGGCCGTCGCGGGACGGCCAAAGGTCGAATGAAAGGCATACAGACCAATCCTCCTGCACGATCGAGAAACGTTGTTCGGAACACCGGTGAAGGTGTCCGCGTGCCTTGGCCCCAAGACTGTACCGTTTTTGGGGATCACTATTGCAACGTCGACCGG
>JBJTBB010000089.1:0-5244 GCA_046091125.1 Planctomycetaceae bacterium | reverse complement strand
TTCTTCCATCGCCAGTGGCGGAACGGCGGTCGACGACGCGAGGCCTCGGCGGACCGCCTCCAGCAGGCGGTCTCGCAGCTCCTTCGTAGCCGGAATGCCGTGCTGCGGAGGACGCGCGCGGATGAGGGCTGGCGGCACCGGTGAGGGAAGGATCGCCAGCGGAATCTGCGTGTGATCAGCCGTCGACATGCGTGGCACCTTGACGTTGGCAGCCTCAGGGCCACCGGCGGTCTGGGGTCGGTCAGGGCAACTGGGGTTCGAGCCGCAAGCAGTATGACCTCGGAACAGGCGTGCGTCAGGTCTGCCCACCCGCGGCGGCCGCCGCGGCACGGGCCTCGGCGGCCCTGGCCGCTGCCGCCTCGGCCCGCCGACGAATTTCCTCCTGGCTCGGCAGCGCGTCGAGCACCGCGACCGGGATGGCGGCCGCGTCGGCGAGCTTCTTGAGGCATCGCCGCCGCTCGGCGAGGGCCTGCTCGGCGGATCGCTCGCGGGAAAACCGGTTCTTCGCCTCGGCACTCCGTTCCCGGAGCTTCGCGTAGATATCGCCGCCGAGCAGCGCGGAGATGTCGACCTTCATCTTCTCGCGGGTGACATCCGACTCCGACACCGGCGCCCCATCGATGGGGCCGGCATGGTACTTGGGGAACATGATGGCCACGTCCGGGCAGACGCGCGAGCAGGCAGGGCAGTTGACCTTGCAGTTGGCGGGGTTTTCGACCCTCAGGCGTTGATCCTCCGAGACGCCGTAGACATCGAACAGACAGAAGCTCAGACACTGCATGCAGTTCGTACAGCGAGCCGTGTCAATCACCGGGAACCATGGTTTCCAGGAGTCGGGTGACGGTGGTGCGGCGGGGTCGGTCGGCGGCCGATTCATCCTGCGACCGTCGTGGAGGCGCTCCACCACTGCGACACAGTCCTCCACCGTGAGACCCTCGAGGTCGCCCACAAGCACTTCGAGGCTGCCGGAGGCGTCGGTCACCTCGGGAGCCGACCCACCGAATCGTCCGACGACGATCAGGGTGCTGCCCGGTGGAGGCGATGCAGAACGCACACCCGTCCGGACGCGGGTCACCGCGAAGCCGAGGTCGAGCAATCGCGACAAGAGGGGTCCACGCACGACGGCTGGAAGCGGACGGCCTGGGTCTCCCTCACAGAGGACGACCCGCGGCGGCGAGGGAAGCGGTGCAATCATGCCCTGCCCTCCGCTTCGAGCCCGCCGGCGCCGTCGGCGACCTGGAGACCGAGGCCCTCGATCACCTGACCCGCGGTGTCGGTGCGCATATTCAGGATCGTCACACCGTCGTCAGGGAGCGGTGCATCGGCGAGGGCGAACAGACCTCGCACGGCGCGCGGCCAGCAGGCGGCGATCCGCAGCGGACCTGCCTGACGGGCGAGCTCCACGAGCGACGGATCGCGTCGCGCCGCGAGCTCACAGAGGTCGGGCACACTTTCGAACGCGACATCGCTCGCAGCCAATCCGGCGAGAACGTGGTCCTTGACCTCCTGCGGGACCACCTGTGCGTAGGCGCAGCGGCAGTAGAGAATCCGCGACCCGACGGCATCGGTCATTGGGCGGTCTCCTGGCCGGCCGGTCGTTCCGGTCGCCTGTCATCGTAGCTGCCGAATCCGTTGAACCAGTGCCGCTTGGCCAGGCGGTACATCCAGTGCCGCTCGGGGATCTCCCGGCCCGGAAGATCCTGACTCGAGCGGGGCGTCATCGTGCGGAGTTCCTCGCGAGCCGTGCCCCGCTGCGTGGTGTCGATGGCCCGATGACGGTCGGCGATCTCGAGCACGAGCCTTGGATTCTCCAGCATGACACAGCCTCTGCTGTGCGCGGCAGCCGCCTCCCGCATGTCGCGCAAAAACGCCGACCCGGTCACCTGCTCGTAGAACGAACCGTCACCGACGTGCTCGCAGGCCAACTGGATGATCGGGCAGGGCTCGATTCCGCCGGAGGGGCCCACATGATGCGTGAGACCCACCGCCATCGGGCAAAGCGCCTGGCCCCGGTCGTCATAGTAGGCATCGACGATCGCGATCGGCAGACGGGCACGCATCTCCGCGACAAATCGCCGTACCCGCACGAGATCATCGGGGGCGAGGGCCAGTTCCGCCGAGGCGTCGGGACCGACCGGGCGGTAGCCGTGGTACCAGGCGTAGTGCACGCCTATGTCGATCAGCCGGCGGAGCCACTCCTCGCTCAGCAGCGCGTCGATGTTGGATCGACACAAACTCGTCGCGACGCCTGTGACGAGCCTCGCCTCGAGGCAGAGTTCGAGTCCCCGCAGCGAGCGGTCGAGGACCCGTCGGCCCCCTCTTCGCACGTCACTGACCGCGGCGTCCCCCTCGATGCTCACAAGCGGCGTCGCGTTGCCGGCTCGCCGGAGTCTGCGGGCGATCTCCGGCGTGATCAGCTGACCGTTGGTGAAGATCTGGAAATAGCAGTCGGGATGGGACTCGATGAGATCCAGCAGCCTTGGGTGCAGGAAGGGTTCTCCGCCGAGCAGTCCGAAGAAGCTGTTCCCGTGACGCTTCGAATCCGTCACGATCGCATCGAGCGACTCGAAGGGGATCATCGTCCGAGGTGCAGCCACGTCCACCCAGCAGCCCTGGCATCGCAGGTTGCAGGAATTGATCACAGAGATGTGAAGGAACGGGGGGAACACGATCCCCCGCCGCTTTCGCCACTTGAACCGCTCGACCGAAACGAGGCCCTTCGCGCCGAAATTCCAGCTCAACTTCCAGAGACAATTCGGCGCGACCGTCGAAACGATCCTTGCGGCGATTCTCGGAGCGACGAAGGCGGGCAGCATCACGGTCACGCTCGCTGGGGCATTGCAGGAGAAGGCCGAGGGTTGGGTTTCGACTCGAGCCGATGCGTGGGCACGGGCCTCCCGGGACGGAAATGCTCGAGGTGCAGGATCTCGCAGCTGACGGCCGGCTCGAGTTCCCTGGCCGCTCGGCGGACCACATCCTCAAGCAGCGACGGGTCGGCCTCCGCCCGGAGGTTCACAAGCAGACGGCCCACATCCACCGGCTCCGCGAGACGATGGGAGAAGACCGGGAGATCGTCGGTCCTTACGAGGTTCGCAGCCGCGATCTGGAAGGGATCTCCCTCGGGCGAGAGAGTGGCCTTCAGGTGAGCGATCTCGCTTCCGGCTTCCTCCGCCAGCCTTCGAATCACCGCGAAGAGACTCATCACGGCCGCGTTGCCGTCGAACTCTCCGTCTCCGTCGGGTTGCCGATCTCGCGACTCGAGACGCATGACGGCGTTCAACCATCCCAGCAGGGCCTCTCCCTCCGCGTAGCGGTCGTAATCGATCTCGGCAATCGACGCTGCACTTCCCTCGCGGCCGATGACGGCCTCGAACCAGGGCTCAAGGCCCGTTCCGTCGCGGGCGGAGCAGGTCAGCCGTTCGGCGGATGGATTCACGGCCTTGAGCGCTGCGAGCAGTCGCTCCAGGCGGGGGCGATCAACGAGATCCGTCTTGTTGACGACCAGGATCTCCGCCTCCTCGAGCTGCTTGCGGTAGATGTAGCCGACTTTCTCAGAGAGGTTCGCCCCTGCGAGCCCGAGCACCCTTTCGGCACGCAACGGATCGACCACCACGCTCAACGGGGCGACCGTGAAACGATCTCCGTAGATGCGGGCGAGCGGGAGTCCCACCGTGGCCGCCAAATCGGTGCAGCTGCCGACAGGTTCAGCCAGAAACACATCCGGTACAGCGTCTCGGGAGAGTTTCTCGGCGGCCTCGACGAGGGACGCAAATCGGCAGCAGAAGCAGCCTCCGGTGATCTCCTCGACGGGCATGTCGTGGGATCGGACCACCGCCGTGTCGACGAGACCCCCTCCCTGATCGTTCGTCACCAGCCCGACGCGCATGCCTCTGCTTCGCAGCCACTGTGCGAATCGCAGGAGGCAGGTGGTCTTGCCGGCCCCCAGGAAGCCCCCCACCATCACGTAACGGGCCCTCGGAATTGGCTCGTCGCGAGCAGGAGTTGTCGGCGTCATGAATGATTCTCCGCGGAGGAGGGCGGATGGTCCGGAGCCCCGCCACTATACCGCGACGCCTGCAGCCGATCGATCTGACCGGCGAGGAGTTCGATATAGCCGTGCACGTCAAGCACTCCCGGTTCCGGTATGCCCTCGGCCGCATAGAGCCAGCCCGCACCGTGGGGGTCGGAATGGGTCAGGCAAGCCTCTGCATTGATCTCCGGATTGATCCCCTCGAAACACCCCTCGATGACCGCGTACAGGTCGCTGACCGCTTTGAACCCTTCGACCGTTCCGAGGCGGTCGCCAGGGCGGATGGGCGAGCCCCGCTGGACGTCGACGGAAAGCTCCACGAGTTCCCCCAGCATGCGTGTGGCGAACCTCGTGAACCCGATCCGCCAGATCCCGCTGCGTTCAGCCTGTGGGACCACATCCCCCACGACGCCGACGGGCCTCATCCAGAAATGAGACGGCGAATAGAGACAATCAATGGGAAAACGAGCGGTGAAACGCGCGTGCCGAAACCGAACCGACTCCATGAACGGGAGGCTCCGGATGGCTGTCGACCGCGGGCGGCCTGTCAAAGCGCGGACTGGGGAAATCAATCCGAAGCGGCCTTGGGAGACCCTTCAGATCGCTGGAAAACGACCCAATCCTACCCATTAAGAGGCCTGTTCGCGACCTTTTTAGTCGGCTGCCGTTGAAGGGCTGGCTCCCTCTGGGGAGGATGGATGAGTTGAAAAGCGGAGAGGATCATTTGCGGGAATCGCCCGGGGTGCTCCAATCCAATCGGTCTTCGCCCGACCCCCCACCCGTGAGGTGCGTTCCATGCGACCCTTGTTTATGCAGACATTGGCCCTCGGAATCCTCGTGATCCCAAGCGTCACCCCGGCGCACGCCCAGCCGCCGGAAGGACGCGAGGGCTTCCGTCCACCGATGGATCAGCTTCGCGAGGCACTCGATAGCGACCGTGATGGCGAACTGAGCGCGGATGAGATCAAGAATGCCTCCGCTTCCCTCGCAAAGCTCGACCGCAACAGTGATGGCCGCATCGACAGGGAAGAGTTCCGCCCGTTCTCACCGCCCCAGGGACGACCGGGCGAACCGCCGCGAGAGGGCGGTCCGGATCGCCCGCCCCTTTCCGAAGGACCCCCGAGGGATGGCCAAGCACCTCGGGAGGGACGGTCTGGTGCGAACGGCCCGCCACCCGGCGGCGGCACCGGCGGGTTTCAGGGCCCCCCCTCGCC
>JBJTBB010000088.1:0-2907 GCA_046091125.1 Planctomycetaceae bacterium | reverse complement strand
ATCTCGTGCTGGATGTAGTAGACGCTCTCCCAGGCCGTCTGGGCACTCGCGGAATAGCTCGCCCAGAGAAAGAGGCCCGTGATCACCTGGGTGAGAAACGCGAAGACGAGCGTGCTTCCCCAGACATATCGCCAGCGGGCGCCGCCAGGGACACGCTCATAGAGCGCCTCGTGCATCAGGGCGCGGTAGCCCGTACGGTCATCGAAGAAATCGGCCAGACGTCCCATCAGGCTCCTGCCCGACGAGCGGTCATGGTTCGTTCGATTCATTCTGCCGTCCTCACTGTTCGACCTTGTCAGCGACGCCGGCCCGGAACTTCCGCCACTTCACCTCGACCCCGCCATTCTGGGCGACCCGGCACTCGAGTGTGTCCATCGGTCGCGGGCTCGGGCTCGGAGCCACGATGCCACCCTCGAGTGTGAACTTGCTCGCGTGACAGGGACAACGAAAGCAGGCCCCCGTGGGCTCCATCTCGACGAAACATCCTGCATGGGGACATGTGGCCGAAAGCGCCTCGACCGACTGAGAACCCTTCGGTCGCCGCAGATAGACCGCCCCGACCGGCTCGGCAGCAAAGCCCGTCCAGGCATCGACGCGGTCGGCGATCACCGGGAATTGCCTCGGAACACCGTCGTCGGGGATCGCGTCGAGGTTCGCAACCGGTAGGAATGAGGCCGACGTCGACCGTCGGCCGAGCGGGTCGAGAAACGCCCAGATGCCGGCACCGATCGGTGCGAGTGTGGCGAGCCCTCCACTGGCCATGGCGGCGAAAGCTGTCAGGAACCCGCGACGGGGTGTGGCAGAAGAGAGTTGGCGAACTGCGTCTTGGCCGGTTTTCGGCTCGGAAACGTCGTGGCTCCCCTTCATCTCCTGCCTCCATGGGGTGATCGGAGCGATACGGAATCTTCCGGTTGGGGACGCACAACGAATCAGTATGCCGCGCGACTCCATGCCTCGTCCACGGCCTCATCGACGCGTCGCTGGGACTCCTCGAACGGACCGTCGAGTGTGGCGCCCGCCGCAGCACGGTGGCCGCCTCCGCCGAAGCGGGCGGCGAGCAGGCTGGCGTCGACGTGGCTCCGGCTGCGGAAGCTGACCTTCACCTTGCCGTCCGGCAGTTCGATCAGGATCGCGGCCAGTTGTGTGCCCTTCACGGTGAGGGTGAGGTTCACGATGTCCTCGGTGTCGCTGCCGCGGGCACCCGTGGCAGCGAAGTCGCTCCGTCGCACACGGCTGGTGATCACCCGGCCATCGTGCCGCGTGGTCGCCCCGGCGAGCACCCGACCCACGAGGTTGAGTCGCGGCAACGTATCCTGCTCGAACAGGTCGCGGTAGAAGTCCGGCGGGCTCGCGCCGGCATCCACGAGACGGCTCGCGAGGCGGAACGTCTCGCCGGTTGCCGAGGGAAAGCGGAACCAGCCGGTGTCGGTCGCCAGTGCGCAGAATAGGGGCTGGGCGATCGTCCGCTCGAGCGAAACGCCGAGCCTCAGGGCGATCTCGGCCACGATTCTGCCGGTGGCCTCCGCGGCCGTGTCCTTGAACCATCGATCCGAAAGGTCGTCTTCACTGACGTGGTGATCCACGACGAGCACCTTCGACCGGATTCGGCGGGCGATTTCACCCATGGCCCAGAGCTGCGCGAACGCGCTCGTGTCGAGTACGAGCAGAACCCCACAGGATTCGACCTCGTCCGGAGTAACGCCCCCCTCGAGCGATTGGATCCGACCGCCCGGATCCAGGAAGGAAAGCCCCGGTGGCGTGGGCTGTGCATTGACGATCCGCACCCGCTTGCCAATCGCCTCGAGGACCCCGCAGAGGCCCAATTCGCTGCCAAGCGCGTCGCAGTCCGGCCGAAGGTGACTCGTCAGCACGTAGTCAGCGGAGGTCCGCAGCAGGTCCAGCAGGGATGCCCAATCCAGTCGCATCGAAACAACTCCTTTCGCATGGCTCCGCGGGTCGGACGCTCGGCGACCGTTGGTTCAGCGGGTATCGCCGACGGGCGAGACGGGCGACGACATCGTCAATCGTTCGTGATCGCCCGCCGTGGCGACCGCGGCCGCCCGTTGGACGTCCTCGCGCAACTGGGCGGCCAAGTGCTCTCCCGAATCGAATCGGCGAGTCTCGCGCAGCCGCGTGAGGAAGTCAACGTCCAGCACGTCGCCGTAGAGCGATCCCGAGAAACCGATGAGATGAACCTCCACCGTTGAGCGGGTGCCGCCGAAGGTCGCCGTCGGGCCGATGTGAACGGCAGCCGGGTACGCGGCGCCACGGGCGCCGTGCCGTCTGGCGATGGCCGCGTAGACGCCGCCGGCGGGTCGAAGCGTGGCGATCGCCGAGAGGTTCGCCGTCGGAAACCCGAGGGCCTTGCCCCGGCGCGTGCCCTCGACGACCGTGCCGGTCAGCCGGTGGGGCGCGGTCAGGAGCCGTGAGGCGGCATCGAGATCGCCTTTGGCGACGAGTGTGCGGATCCGAGAACTGGAAACCGCCGACCCCTCGGCCTCGACCGCCGGAACAACGACGAGCCTCGCACCATCGGCAGTGCAGGCTCCCGCCAGCCACTCGACGTCGCCACGACGATCCCGACCGAAACGGAAGTCTGATCCCTCCACCAGGGCGGCCGCCGCGACATGCCCCTTGAGCACGTGTTCAGAGAATTCGGCAGGCTCGAGAGAGGTCAGGAGCCGGTCGGCCCGCTGCACGAGCACCCCATTGACGCCCAGTGCGGAGAGCAATGCTGCCCGTCGGTCAGGCGTGGTGAGGGGCTCCGGAGCAGCGTCCGGTCGGACAACGGCAGCCGGGTGCGGGTCGAAGGAAAGCACCACCGCGGGCAGGCTCATTTCGTGCGCCAGGCGGCACAGTTCGCGCCCGATCGCCGCATGGCCCAGGTGGACGCCGTCGAAGTTGCCG
>JBJTBB010000087.1:0-3698 GCA_046091125.1 Planctomycetaceae bacterium | reverse complement strand
GACATGCCTCCATCATCCTGCAGCACGCGCCAGATGATCGCGCCTGTCGCCTTGTCGAGCTTCACGAAGCCCGAACCCGCCTGCACGTAGACATGGTCCCCGATGACGACCGGGCTCGATACGAAACCGAAGGCAGGAAGTGGACTCTCCAGCTCCTTCATGAAGTCGACCCGCCAGAGTTCCTTGCCGGTCGCCGCATCCAGGCAGACCAAGAGGTCGCGCATGCCGGCCACGAAGAGTCGGCCCTCGTCGAGACAGGGCGTCGCGCGGATCCAGGAGCCGTTCGACCAGGCGAAGAACGGCACGCTCATCGAGCCCTCCCATGATGCCTGCCAGATCTCCCGGCCGTTCGAACGCTCGATCGCCCGCACGTGCTCCGTTTTTTTGTCCCGGGTCTCGATGACGAACACGGCCTCGATCGGTCCCGAAGGACCGGCGACCGTCCCGACGAGCGGCCCGGAGTAACCCGGCCCGAGTTCGATCCGCCAGCGACGTTCGAGCCGAGAGGTCTCGAGGCCGTCGGGCCAGGCACCGGCTGAGACGAAGCCGTCGCGGTTCGGCCCACGCCATTGCGGCCATTCTTCGGCGGAGACTGATGAGGCACAGGCCGCTGCGAGGGCCCCACACATGAGCGATCGTAGCACGGGAGTTCTCCGGAGTTCTGTCAACATCCAACTCAGCCTATCCGAAGCGTTCAAACCCGGTGCGGACCGACTCGGGTCACCGCACGTCGATCGTCACTTCGAGGGTATTGCTCACAAGGCCCGACGCGTTGCCGAGGGCGAAGCGAGCAACCCGTCGGGGATTCGTCGTCGGCCTGGCGGTCGTCTGGAACGACACGCTCCGCAGTACCGCCTGCAACGCGTCCCGACTGGCGCGGTGATTGAAGGTGATCACCAGGGGACGCGTGCCGTTGCCACCGAAGAGCGTACCGATCGCGTCGTCACCGAATCGGATGCTCGAACCCCGCAACGAAAGCCCACTCGGCCCGCCGCGGAGCCGAAGTCGATCCCGCTGGGTTCCACCGCTTGCCAGCCGGACGGTGAGCGAGAAGTTGGCAAGTGGACCGCCTTCTGGGTCGATGGCCGTCGCTGATGGTGCGAGCGGCACGGGTGGACCACCGCGCCGGATGGAGACCCTGGAAGGCGATCCACCGAGCACGGGCGACTCGTCGACGTCGCTCACTTCGATCACGAACGAGCGCTCAAGCCACACACCGTCCGGATCCGTCGCCCTGACCACCACCTCGTATTGTGAACGGGTCTCGTAGTCGAAGGGTACGCTCGTGCATAGGCGATCGCGGTCGAGATAGAACGCGGCGTTGTCGCTTCTGCCCACGGGCAGGCTCAGCGTGATCCTGTCACCCGCGTCACGTGCGGTCGCACGCAGCTCGCCGACGAGCGCTCCGGCGGCACGATTTTCTTCGATCCGGCCGTTTGTGAGGGAGATCGTCGGCGAGGCGTTTTGTGTCAGGATCGCCAGGCCCGCAAGCAGCCTACGGCCGACCATCGCGGTTGGCTTGTCGAGCAACGTCGGACTCAATCGCGGAACGATGAAATCAAGGAGTTCCTCGGCCCGTGTGCGGAGGACCGCGTTTCCGCTCACCTGCCAGGCGCGGGCGAGTGCCGTGGCCAAGCCAACGTAGGATTCCGGGTAGAAGAAGTCGTCGGAGTTGCCGTTGGGAGTCGTGCGGGTGACCGTGAAGCCACCGTCGGCCGTGCGATGCACCACGACATTCGTGTGGAACCGCATGGAATCGCTGCCGCCCGATTCCTGGCCGACCCGGTAGTAGCGGGAGATCCGCTCCGGAACGGTGACGACGAAGGCCCGGGCATTGGGGTCTCCCGTGAGTCGGTAATAGCGATACATCGTGTCATGCATCCCGAGCAGGACCATGAAGGCCTGCTCGGCCCGATAACTCGATCCAGTCGCCGGGCCGGCGGTGGCGAATCCCTCGGGGGTGAACCGTCGCGAAAGGTACTGCCGCACCTGTGCATCGAGCGCCGTCTTGAGGGCGTCGTCCCCGGTGGCGAGCCAAGCCTCCATCATCGTGTTGAACTTTTGACCGAGGGCTCGGGTGGTGGTCTCGAACCCGCCCTGATCGGCCGTCACCGCCCATTGGGGATGGAAGGCGTAGGTGAAGGCAGCCGCGCGTCCCCGTTCGAGGGCCCGCCGATCACCCGTCATCGAGTAGTAGTCCCAGAGGCTCTCCATGTAGTGGTACTCGCCCGTCCACGCGCCGCGATGGGCGACACCGCGGGCGCCGCCGATGCCGTTGGTGAAACTTCCGACGTCGTCCGGGTCGTACATGTCGGTGGTGTAGAAGTGACGGGCCATCGGGAAGAGAAGTTGCTCGAGCAGTCGACCGTCTCCCGTGCGGGCGAACTGCGCCGCGAGGGATGCGGCAGGGTCCCAGTACGAGTTGCCCCAGGCCGTGTCGTCGGGATTCGGTGAGCGTCCGAAGCGATCGATCGGCATGTCCAGGTAATGCATCAGGCCGAATGCGGCCCCACTCGTGGCGTGGTCGATGCTGGCGGCGGCACTCGCCCGCAGGAATTCATCCGCCCCGGCCCAGCGTGCCGGGAGCGATGCAGGCACGTCTCCCAGCGCTCCGGATTCCCGAGCCCACGCGCCGGGCGTCGTGGCGAGCAGCCTGTGTTTGCCGAATCCTTCCAGGATCCGTTCCGTCACGGCTGTCGTCGCCTCGCCGACGTGGAAGGCGACGACGACGTTCTCGCCGAGTCCCATGGACTGGCGGATCGTGTAGGGCTCCGAGGGAAACTCGACCAGCACCGACGCGTCGCCACGCACCGTCAGTCGCTGCGGATTCTTCCGGTAAAAGTCGCGGGTCCCGACCGTGACACCCCAGCGCTCGTCGCCGAGTCCGATCCATGCCCGCGCCGCGCGCTGTCCGGTCTCGACCGTCGTGTCACCGATCGAACCCCGGTAGGCCATCGGTGCCCCCCAGTCGGTCACCCGATCCTGGGTGATCATCGCGGTTTGCCCGGCGGAAAGGCGTCCCGTGTGAACCGGTAGCTCATTGCCGCGCAGTCGGGCGGTGGCGGGGCCGTCGAAGTTCAGGTTCAGCCGCAGGCCCGCTCGGTCGATGGAGGTCGACACCTGATCCTCGAGGCCTCCGTTGCCCGAGCCGCTCTGGCGTCCCTCGATGATCGTGTGATCCACATCGACGTGGCTCTGGCCGGCGTGGAACGTCATCCTCGTGACGAACCGCAGCAGTCGGCTCTCCCCCGCGGTATGAAATCCCTCCGCACGGACGACCGCCCGAAGCGGTCCCGCTTCCTCCAGGACGACCGACCGTGGAGCCTCGCGATTGCCGAGAAACTCCACTCCTCCGTACCCCACGAAGGCCCCGGCCGTCGCCGTCGGGGTGATGATCCGTTCGGTGTCCACGAAGCTTCCGTCACCGTTCACATCCAGCCACACGGTGCGAAACAGATCGAAGCGATTGCGATCGATTTCAAAGCGGGCCGGACCGGTGCTGATCATGACACGGTCCGATGACACGGTCGTCGCGATCCGATCGGAGATCGGCCCGGTGCCGGCATCGTCGAGCGTGTACGCGGCGGTCGTTCCGGCGGGTACGTCGGCCGCGAAGTGAACCTCCAGCCAGCGGATCGGCCTTGTGGCATCCGTCGCGCCGCCGCCCCAACGGCCGAGCACGCGAAACTGTGCGGGCA
>JBJTBB010000086.1:0-4831 GCA_046091125.1 Planctomycetaceae bacterium | reverse complement strand
GGACGACCGTGAGCTCGTGCGGTATGCCGCGAGTCTCGCTCATCACCTGACTGACGAGCGGTCAGATGCGCTCGCAGCGGCCCCCCGGCATCGGGGAATCCCACTGCTGCAGACTCGCCCGGTGTCCTTCGGCGGGGAACGCATCGAAATCCTGGAGGTCAAGGACGGACGCCGGTGCGTCCTTGGGGAGTCCGACGCAAGCGACGCGGTCTCTCCCCGACCCCTCGTGCTCGAAATCGACGGCCATCCCGTTGCAACCTTCACGTTCACCATCGGTGCCGTCCCCCGGGCAGTTGGGCTGGGGGCGCGTCTGCAGTCGACGCGAACGATGGAGACGATCCTGATCAACGGCGACAACGATGCCAACGGGGATCGGCTCTCCGCGAAAGCGAGCATGCTCCGGTTCGACCGATCGCAGCAGGTCGCGGGCGTCGAGGGATGTGAGAGGTTTGTCCGCGACCTCATGGCACAGGGGCGGCGGGTCGCGGTCGTCACCGCGAGTGTCGCACGCTGGCAGAGTGACGCAAAGCCCCTTGTCATCCGGTTGGGAATGGCGGCCGAGCCTCCAGACGAGACTGCTGGAGGTGAGCCACACTCGATCATGGTGCTCGACGGAGATGTCGTTCGACTCGCCGATCTTTTTGGCACGGCGGTTGCGAGGCGGTGCCGACAGATCCAACGCCGCCGTCTGGCGATCCTGCCAAACCTCATGTGCGTGGCCGGCGTGTTCCTGCTCGGTTTCACAAGCATCGTGGCGGCGATCGTGAGCAATGCCGCCACGCTCGGGACGTATCACAATGCCGTCAAAGATCGCCGTCGACAACGGCTTCGGCTCGGGCATGGGCTACCCGAGCGTCGGCGTCTTCCGCAGTTGAGCACTGGAAGCGATTCTGTGGTGGCGAATTCAGGAGCTCCATCATGACTTCGCCCGAAGTGCCCAAGGGTGGATCGGTCGGTCCGGACGGCGCAACAGCGTGCGATCCGGATAGCGACGCCATGGAAACGGCCATCGAAATCGAGGAGCGATTGGCCCGAATGCCACGGGAAATCGGCGTGCTGCTCATGACGATTGGTGTCGTCGGCGTCGTCCTCCCCGGCATGGTCGGTACGCCCGCGCTGTTGGCGGGAGGATTGATGCTCTGGCCGCGGGGCTTTCGGGGGATCAACGGTTGGCTTAGGCGACGCTGTCCGAAGACCCATGCCAAGGGCATGGAGCAACTCATACGGTATCTCGACGACATGGAGCGACGGTATCCTTGCCGAAAGCGAGTGGCCGCCACCGCCGCAGTCCCTGAGGAATCCATCCCGTGAGCGAAGAACCCCGAAATGACACCGGATCGGGCAACGGTGTCGTCATCGCTGGCCCGCGTCCCCAACGGGCGCCGAATGCCTATGAAAGCGGCCAGGTCGCCGCGATCGCCCGCTGGAAGAGCACATCTCCCAGTCTGGTCGCCGCGGCGGTCGACAGGCTGACTGCTCCGCTCACCTGGTTGGTGGGCCACTTCGTCCCCCGTGCCGTCGTGACGCGATTGGTGTCGACGATGGAGTCGGTGGCGATCCGCAGTGACTCTCTCCGCGAGGTGACGCGATCGGCTGGCATCGCCGACATCGCCGAACTCACTCTAGCGCCCATGGAGATCTGCGATCGCCTGGCAGAGCGTTTCAGTGCCTGGGCCGAACGGTTCGCGCTGGTCGAGGCGACGGCCACTGGTTTCGGTGGCCCACTCTTTCACGTGCCGACGCAATTGGTCGCGGCGCTGCGATCCGTCATGAGAATCGGTCACTGCTACGGATATCGACTCGATCAAAGGATCGATCAGGCGATCGTGATCGACATCATGGAGATCTCGATGCTGCAGACGGTGGAGGATCGTCGCGACACGGTCGCCGCGCTGCACGCTGCGATCGATCGGCACGTCGATGCGCTCGAGGGGGCTGGTGACCTGCTCACACGAACCAGTCGCAACATGATCGCCGAGGAGGCACTCGATCTCGTGCCGATTGTCGGAACAGCCGTGAGTTTTCTGTTCGACAGTCAGTTCATGCATGCGGTCGACGAAACCGCTCGCCGTATTTTTCAGGAACGCTGGCTGCGCGACCGGGGCGTGGTCTCGGCCATCGAACCCGCCCCGGGTACCTTTCGTCAGAGCAGTCTGGCCGAGATGGGGCTCGCTCTCGGGCAGGGGCTGTACTGTCTCGGGGCCGTGGCAGGATTCGCCGTCAGTGCCCCCGGAAGGCTCCTGCAGCATGCCGTGGCAGGGAGTGGACCCGTCGGTAGGGGTGCCAGACACGGCACCGATCGGGCCGTTCACGATGCCCGGGAGTTTCTTGACGGCCTCAAGGCGTCCTATGAGCGAGAGGGGTCGTTTGAGCCTGTTCCCGGGACGGCGACCTGATTTTTTGAGTGGCTTTCTTGCACCCCATGGGCGGGCCACCGACAGTCCTTTAATCCAAGTATTCCAAGGAGTCTTCGCCCATGGATCCTCAGCCTGCCTCTTCCGAGACAGCCGCCGGCTCGGGTGATGCTTTCGCCACCGTTGCCGATGCCATGCAATCGGCCGCCCAGAGTATCGGCCAGGGAGCCAGTGCCGCCCGCGAGGCCGCGGTCAATGCCATCCCCTCGGCGGGTCAATTCGCGAATCGCATGCTGTACACCACCTGCTACGCCGTCTCGTACGGGGTCGTTTTCCCGCTCGCGCTCGTGGCGCTTTCTGTGCCTCAAAACAACCCTCTCGTCCACGGAATCATCGACGGGTCGCGGGCTGCCCGCACGAAGGTCGATGAGTTGTGGGGAGTCGAACAGGTGTCCGAGGGCTCGAACACGCCCGCCAGTTGACCGGTTGGTCATTTTCGGTGTCGGCCCGCTCCTGGCTGCGCCACAGGCTCGTAGCTGACGTTTTTCTCGAGGGATGGATCCGTCCCCCGGCCTGTTCCGAAGCCGTCCGTCTTGGGCCATTCTCTGGTGGCTGGCACTCCGGCCCCCACCACCCGGTGACAGCTCCAAGAGCCTCGGTGACCGATTGTCGTCATTAAAAGACGTATAACTGTCACAAAAATGACAGCAGGCACCACAATTTACAGCCAAATTCTCAACGCATGTGCTACAATATGCGTAGCCGGGAAATAATGTCGTCCTGATAGGTGATTTGTGATTGAAAAATGGCGAAATCTGAGTTTTAAAGTCATCAAAAGGCGATATTCAATCATTTTTTGAGTGTAAGAAGTCTGAAAGTATCATGATTGCGATCGGAGTTGAATCGCTCGTGCAGCCTCACGACCGCCGCCACCATCTACTCGACCTCATCCGAGTGCGCGGTTTCGCGTCGCTCGAGGAACTCGTTCGAGAGATTGGCGTGTCGGAATCGACGGTGCGTCGTGACCTCGATGCACTCGAACAACAGGGTGCGGTGCGACGGACGCACGGCGGTGTGCTCGCTTCGGCCGGCGGGCTCCGCGGGGAGTTCGACGATCGTCAGCCGGTCAATTGGTCGGCGAAGCGGGCGATCGCCGCGGTCGCCGCCGGTCGCATCCAGGATGGCGAGACCGTCCTGCTCGACGGCGGGACGACGACGTACGAGGTGGCCCGCCTGCTCGTCGGTCGCTCGTTGCAGGTCGTGACCAACAGTCTCCCTGTCGCCAATCTCTTCGCGTCACAGTCCCGTAGCGATCTTGTGCTGCTTGGAGGGTACGTGTCGCCCCGAAGCGGGGTCTGTCTGGGGCCCTACGCCAACGAGTTGCTCTCGCGGCTTCACGTGGCGACGACCGTTCTCTCGGCGGCAGGGATCGCGGAAGACGGGCTGTACAACGCCCACCTGCTGCTCGCGGAATCCGAGCAGGCGATGCTCCGTGCCGCTGGCCGCGTGATCGTGGTGGCCGACAGCTCGAAGTTCGGCATGCGCAGCCTGACGCACGTTGCCGAGCTCCAGCGTATCAATCTCGTCGTGTCCGACGACGGACTATCCAGCGAGTGGCGTGACACGATTTCGGCCGCCGGTCCGGAGTTGGCGATCGCTTCCCTGCGGACGGAATCGGGGGACCATCGGGGCGACGGACTCTCCCCCTCGCAAGCCCCGGAAACCGGAGGGGCGAGGCAATGCCCGCGAGCCTCTCCGCTCCTCGGGCTTCTCGATCGGACGTCGAGCGGATCGTCCGCGAGATCGTGGTCCGTTCGCGAGGCGTGCCGCAAGCGCGGGCCGATGCCGGGGATCGGGGACCCAAACTCGTCGTCAGCATCACGGCCCGCCACTGTCACCTGACCGACGAGCACGTCGAGAAGCTCTTCGGCCCCGGCCACACGCTCACTCCCATGAAGCCGCTCTATCAGGACGGCTTCTATGCGGCCGAGGAGACCGTGATGCTCGTGGGCCCGAAGCGGAAGATGCTTCCAACGGTGCGCGTGCTCGGTCCGACCCGCAAGGCGTCGCAGGTGGAACTGGCCTTCACCGACGGCATCTCGTTGGGGATCGACCTGCCCGTGAGACCCAGCGGCAAGATCCAGGGCACGCCTGGGTGCGTGCTCGTCGGCCCAGCCGGAGCGGTCGAACTGTCCGAAGGCGTGATCCGCGCCGAGCGGCATGTGCACATGTGCCAGGCCGATGCGGCCCAGTTCGGCGTCCGGGACGGTGATCGGATGAGCCTGCTCATCCGCGGCGGCTGCAGCACGGTTTTTCGCGACCTCCTCGTTCGTGCCGACGCCACGAGCAAGCTCGAGGTGCACATCGACACCGACGAGGGGAATGCCGCCGACCTCGACCACGCGACGGGCGTCGAGCTCGTCCGCCAGAGCTGAGGCTCTCGATGGCGAAGAAGGCGGCGCGAACACATTCGGCGA
>JBJTBB010000085.1:0-2585 GCA_046091125.1 Planctomycetaceae bacterium | reverse complement strand
CCGCCTGCACGCCCTCGGTCCCCCGGAAATCGCCCATATCACCCAGCTTGAGAAGTCGACCCACCGCGAAGTGCTGTCCGCGCTCCAGGAAGCCGGCATGGACTCGCTCCCCGGCGCGGGTGCCGAGATCTTGGTCGACCGGGTCCGCCGGCTCGTCAGCAACGGAAAGTGCGGGGCCCAGGAATGGCTCGACGTCATGGCGGAGGCCCATCAGCTGCACATCCCCACGTCGGCGACCATGATGTTCGGTCATGTCGAGACCCTCGAGGAGCGGTTCGAACACCTTGTCCGCATTCGGGAGGTGCAGAGCCGGAAGCCCGCATCCGCCCACGGCTTCCTGGCCTTCATCCCATGGACCTTTCAGGATGTCGACACCCTCCTCACCCGCATCCGCGGCGTCAACAACCTCACCACGCCCGAAGAGTACATCCGCATGATCGCCATCAGCCGCATCATGCTGCCCAACATCCTCAATATCCAGGCTTCCTGGCTGACGGTAGGCCGGGCGGTCGCACAGGTATGCCTACATGCGGGCGCCAACGACTTCGGCAGCATCATGATCGAGGAGAACGTCGTCAGCGCGGCCGGAGCGCCACACCGTTTCACCTACCGCACCATACAGGATGCCATCCGTGAGGCGGGGTTCGAGCCACAACTCCGCAACCAGGTATATGAATGGCGGGAGATACCCGCCACCATCGAGGAGCAGGTCGTCAACTATTGACCACCGAGGCAGGCCTGTACGTTCAGAGTCCGAACAACATCCCCGCCTCCGCCACGCGGAAGCCGGCGGCCTCAACGGCCCGCCGCTGGGGCGTTCCGTTCTTCAGCAATGGATTGGTGTGGTTGAAATGAATAAAACAGACACGCCGGCGCAAGCTGTCGGGCAATGATCCGAAAAGCGAAAGGCTCTCGGTGACCGAAGGGTGAGGGATCTCCCGCATATCGCGACCCGGCAGTTCGGTCCCGTCGAAGAAAGTGCCGTCCACCAGCGCCAGGTCGCAACCGCGGATGACTTCCGTGATGCTCCGCCCCCATCTTTCCCACTTGTCGATGTCGGGAATGACGAGGATGCGCTTCGATGGTCCCTCGATGCGATAGCCCACCGTCTCGGAGTACTCGTCGCGGTGCGGAACGAGGAAGGGTGTCACCTGGAGTCCTGGCTTCAGCACAACGACACTGTCTGCCGACAACGATCTCAGCATGATGTTTTCGGTGGACACCAGCTGGCTCCAAGGACCGTTCTCTTTGAGGAAGTCACGCATGCGCGGCATGGCATGTACGGGCACTGCCTGAGCGCCCATCACCTCGCGCCCGAGATGCATCAGCCCCGCATAATGCCCGATGTGCGCATGCGTGAGGAAGATGCCGCTTGGCAGTCGGCCGAGGGTGGCGTCCCGTTCCCTGACTTTTCGCATCTGTCTGCCGATATCAGGGGTGGCGTCAAACAACCAGGATGATCCGCCCGCAGGGTCCATCAGCGCCAGGCATGTGACCGATCGCGGCGGTTCCTTTCCCTCCCATACCGCCCGGCAGCAGGACTGCTCGCAGCCTGCCTGAGGATATCCACCGTCCTGCGCCACGCCCAACACCAGCAGGGTCGGACCGCGCAAGACAGCCGAAACCGAGCCGGAATGGCGCAATCCTGGCGATCTGCAGGCGGTTAATCCCCATACGTTCAACACAAGCAGTACGACGATGCTACCTGCGCTGGCAGAAAGCATGTTGAAACGAACACATACACTTCGTGTGCGTCGAATCCACCATGGGGGGGTTGGCATATGTTCTCGCATGTGACGGTCGTTTTCATCCGACACCCAACCTTCTTTCCGCCTTCTTCCAGAAACTGAAGAAGCTCGGATGATACCCGGTGATGTCCGGGAACATCCATTCCCTGGGGTCGCAGACGCCCCGATAGTGACGGAACAGCGGATGCTCCCGGAAATGGAATGTCGATCCAGGCGCAAGGGATGAGAGGGTGTCGAACTCTCCCGTGAAGACCTGTATCCTGGAGATATTGGCGGCGAGGGAGAGAATGAATCCGATGGTCCTTTCACCCACCGGCAGCTTTCGAAAATGCGAGGGCTCGAGCAGGAGCACCCGTTCGGCATCGTCATCCTTCCGCCAGAAAGGGTCGAGGTTGTAGAGGTTGTAGAGGATCACGGGCCGACCGGGACGGATGTGGGGAGGATCTGTCACAGGCAGCACAGTCGTTGCCTCGAATGGGATGGTCTCATACAGCGCATTCGGCACCTCCATCTCTTCCAACTCGGCATAGGACCTGTCGAGGAAGCTGCCCCGCTGACCCGTATGGCAGTAGCGGTTGACATTGGCCTGGTCGGCGAAGTAGAGCTTGCCGCTGAAGGCGCCCGAGACCCACTGCCAGCTGCAGGCGTTGCTGGCGAAGTCGGCGTCGAGCAGATGATGATACATCCAGTCGGCCGGCTGACGCCAATGGCAGCGACCCAGGTTGCAGGCCATTGAGGCCGTGTACATGCGACAGTGGTTGTGCATGTAGCCCGTGGTCAACAAGGCCTGCACTGCCGCATCGATGCCTTCGATGCCTGTCCTGCCCTCAGCCAATG
>JBJTBB010000084.1:0-11876 GCA_046091125.1 Planctomycetaceae bacterium | reverse complement strand
CGCGATTCCTGTACGGCCTGCCATGCGCCGTCTGCGGTCGACCGGGAGGGGAAGCTGGTCGGAGGCGTGAGGTTCGACTGCGTCGAGTGCCATGGGTATCACGGCCTCGGGTCGCACTCGGCCGTCCGGGATCGTGAGGGGGCCTACTGATGGATGACGGTCGCATCGGAAGCCGGGTGATGGTTCCGGCGGCGATCGTGATGATAGGTTTCATCGGATCATGCTGGAACCGTCCCGTCCCGCCGCCGCAGCGGCAGGCGTCGAGCACGAGTCGGCCGGCTGTGACCGGCCCTGTGGTGGGTACGTTGGTCGGAGCGGGCAGTTGCACGTCCTCTGGCTGTCACGCGGCCGGTGTGGATGGGCATGCGCCCTGGCAGAGCGCCTACACGGTCTGGGCAGAATCGGATCCCCACGCCCGGGCCTCGGCGGTGCTTCGGGAGCCGCTTGCAGCCCAGATGGTCTCGAGCCTCGCCGCGGCCGAGGGCGAGGCGATCAGGCCGGCCCATGAGCACACCTCCTGCAACTGATGCCATGCGACGGCCCGCGGAACGGCGGCGGTCGAAGGGGTCAGCTGTGAATCCTGCCATGGAGCGGCCGGCGGATGGCTCGTGGCCCACACGTTGCCCGACTGGAAGGCCGAGGGCAATCGCCTCGGGATGATCGAGACGCGGGACGCATTCGCCTGTGCGCGCACCTGCGCGGGCTGTCACGTGGGGGGCTCACCCTCGCCCGACGGCCTTACGAGAGAGGTGACGCACGAACTGATCGCGGCCGGCCATCCTCGGCTGGCATTCGAATTGACCGGTCACAAGCGTGCGGAGCCACCGCATTGGAAGGCGCGGGGGGATCAGTCGGTGGACTGGGCGAAGGGAAGGCTCGCGACGCTCGAGGCGGTCGTGGGGCGACTGGCTGTCCGCAGCGCAGCGGCTCGTGCGGCGGAGTCGACGGGCGACGTGGAAGAAGCGACGCGGAAGGTGGGGTGGCCCGAGCTTTCAGAGTTCGACTGCTATGGCTGCCACAGGCCGGCGGCGCTCGTCGGGTCCAACTCCCGGCGGATGCGTGGCAAACCGGTGGGAGTGGCGAGTCTCGAGCCCTTCGCGTGGGCCCAACTCGCCTGCCTTGTCTCCGAAGGGGACGCGAACCGCCTTGCCGCGCTGAGACGGAAGCTCGAGGTGGAGTGGTTTCGGACACCCGATGCCGAGTCACTTGAACAGGCGCTCGCCGTGCTCGTCGAATCGAGGCATTCGTTGAACGGCTGGGATTCCCGCACGCCCGCCGACCGGGCGTCTCTGATCGTGCGTCACACTGATCCGTCCGACTGGAACCAGGCTGCCGCCGCCTCGATCGCCCTCGAAGCGATCGCCGACGATCTCTCCGATCCAGATCAATCACGATCGATCCTGGCCGAACTCCGCCGACTCCTCGAGTTTCAAACCGAATCGATCAATGGACGGTCGATCCGATTCGACAGCCCACGCGAGTACGACGCATCGGCGATCGCGAGGCTACTCGCGGCATGCCGGGAATCGATCGCCTCGGGCGAGTGACGAGGCTCTGAGCTCGATGGCGCGAGGCCTGTGCCACCCCGGAGCCGGCGCAAGGATGCATCTCCGACCCGTTCTAAACGGGTTTCGGGGAAGCCGCTTGGGCGGCCTCGCGACGCGAGGAAACGATTCGCAGGAGTGCGTCGCCGCTCATCCGGAAGGCGGCATCGTGTGGGCAGGCATAGACGCAACTGGGGTCGTCGTTGGGTCCGACAAGGTCGCGGCAGAGGTCGCACGTCGTGGCGACTCGCCGGGAGGTTTCATCGCGGTGCATCGAGATGTTGCCGTAGGGGCAGTTGGTCGAACACAGCCCGCAACCGATGCAGTGATCCTCGATCACGATCTCGACGGCGGCAGGATGCCCCTCGCGCGGTTTGCGGTGAATCGCATCGACCGGGCAGCCAACGAGGCAGTACGGATCGAGGCAGGAGCGGCAGGAACTCGCCACCAGGAAGTTCTCGAAGCGCAGCCCCTCGCGGATCAGGCGTGTGACGCCGTCGTGTGTGTCGGAGCAGGCGCGGGTGCACTCGTCGCACCGCGTACAGCTCTCGAGATCCAGCACGAGTAGTTTCTGCGCGCTGACCAACCCGTTTTCCAGGAAACGACCGAGCCCCTCCGCAGACGCCGCGTCACGGGTCCGGTCACGTTCCAGGAGCCCGTGCGCCCGCTCGACGAGGCTATGCCGAACCGCTGGGAACCGCTCCAGGACCGCCCGGAAGTCCTCGCCGCGGATGCGCACCAGCTCCACATCGTCGAGGGCCGTGCAGCTGGCCGTGCGGAGGGCGGCCTGGTTTTCGATCCCCAGCGCCCCGACCGCCGCGAGCAAACCGATCTCCCCAAAAGTCCTGCCGGGGCCCAGATAGTCGGCCACCCGCTCCTCGCCTCGAACCTTCTGCGAGACCTTCACGAAGCCGAGCCGAACCTTGAAGAAATCGCGGGCGACGTCCCCCTGGGCGAAGATCACCTGACCCTTGTCGACCCGAACCAGTTCGGCTCGGTCGCGGAGCATGTCGGCGCAGGTCCGTCGATCGGCGTCGTCGAGGCCCTCGAACATGTCGAGTTGCCGCAGTTCCGTCGCCAGGGCCCGCGAGCGATAGGCTGCGTCGAGAACGGATCGAGATGCGACGTTGCGTTGCAGCATGTGCAGGACGTTGCGGTCGATCTCGAAGGCCTCCACCGGCTCGATCGCCACGAGCGTCGCGGAACGCGGGTAGTGATTGAGGCAACTCATTTCGCCGACGATCACATCCTCCGGAGTCATCTCGTCGACCCAGCGGTCTCCGGATCGCTCGAGTGCACGGCCGCCACCGGTCTGGATGCGGGCGCGTGGGGCCGGAGGAGAAGCGTTCCGGCCGCCGGAAGTGCCCTGGAGCCATCTCGCCGCCTTGCGCAGGACCGCCCGCAGCGGGCCGGCTCTCCGTTCAGCGCTGGCACCGCCCACCGACACGCCGACGCGGCCCGTCAACAGCAAAAAGGCCGTGGAGGCCTGCTCCCCCTCGCGGCAGATCGTCTCCCCGGCCACGAAGGACCGCCTTCGCACCGCACGGGAATTCCACTTGAGGAACTTGACGGGCACTCCCGCGAAGATCGGGTGCCGCCGCAGGTCGGCCGCGGAAGGTGACGAGGCGGCGTCCTGTTCGCCTCCGACCGCCTCCTTAAAGACGAGCGCACCGGTCGGACAGGTGATCATGCACTCGCCGCATGAGACGCAGCTCGATTGCCCCATCGCGTCGTCGAGATCGAAACCAATCCGCGTGTCGTAACCCTTGCCAGTCCGTCCAATGACGAAGTTCTGTTTCACGTCGCTGCAGGCGCGGGCACAGCGGTCGCACAGGATGCACTGGTCGTGATCGACGTCGCTTCGCAACGATGAATGGTCGCGGCCGCGGGTTCGCGACCGTGGGGCAAAGGCCTGACGGCCGGTCAGCGGCCACTTCGCCGCGATCGCCGACTCGTTGACCGGTTGCCCGGGGCGTGTGTCCTCCTCGATGCGACGCTCGATCGCACGGGCCTCCATCGCCAGCGCATCCAGCCGCTCGGCAAGCTGTCCGAGTTCGTTCGACGGCAGCCGGTCGCGCCAATCCTTCGGAAGATGATCTGCGGTGAGCAGGTTGACGAGCGTTCGCACGTTGGCATCGACGCGTCGACGGGCGGCGAGGTCGGGGGAGCGAATGGTCTGTACCTCCATCGTCTCCTCGACGCGATGGTGACAGGCGGGCAGCAGCTTTCGCTCCCGCTGCATCGCGCCGCGTTTCACCTTGGCGATCTCCACGCAGCAGATGCGGCAGACGCCGACGGGATCGAGGTGCTCCTGGTGGCAGAGGATCGGGATCGGGTTGCCGTCGGGATCGTCAGCGTAGGCTTTGGACGCCGCGTCGAAGATCGTCGTCGCCCTGGGAATCGGCAGGCCTTCGGCATCGCGTAGGATCTTCCCCTGGGAGTCCGTCAGCGGAACGGCCTTCGGCACCGTCACCTCACGGCCGTCAATCTTGATCGTGATCCGTTTGTCGAAGTCGGACGCCGTCACCTTGTCCATGCGAACAAGCTGGCCATCGATGTCACGCGCGAAGAGGCCGTCCTCCTCTGGCAGGACGAGCCGGTCGAGCGGATCCTCGACGTCATGCGGCATGGACGGTGTCGTGTCGTGCATGGCGATCACCCCTTCGAGCGGCCACCCAAGTGGCTGCGGACATCGTCACCGAAGAATTGCATCGCCGACTGCAGGGGCTTGGCGGCCACCATGCCCAGGCCGCAGATGCTCGTCATCTCCATCGCGCGGGTGAGTTCCTGCACGAGTACCTCGCGACCTACGAAGGCCTCCGCGTCGAGTCGTCCGTCGAGCAGGTCCTCGCCCATCTCCACGATCTTCTGCGACCCGATCCGGCAGGGAACGCACTTGCCGCACGACTCGTCGCGGAAGAACTGCGAGCAGTTGATCGCCTCGGCCGCCATGTCACGTGAGTCGTCGTAGACGACGAGCCCCGCACCGATCGCGAGTCCCAGATCCCGGAATCGCTGCAGGTCGAGTGGGAGGTCGAGGATGTCGAGATGCTTGCCGCCCGAAGCGGCGACCTTCGCCACGAGATCAGCCGGCGCCCGCTTATCCCAGCCGCGGGGAAGCGCCGCCACCGGCAGCCTTGCCGGCAGGAATCCGCCGGAGGGCCCCGATGGCGCGAAGGCCTTGAGCGGCCGACGCGTCCCCCCGCAGAGGTCGTGTACGAGGTGTCGCAGCGGCGTGCCTCCAGGTAGCTCGTAGACACCAGGCCGCACGACATCACCCGAGATCGAGAACAGACGGCTGCCCTTGCAGCCGTCGATGCCCGAGTCGGCGTACCAGGTACCGCCGTGGAGCATGATCGCGGGGGTCCAGGCGAAAGTCTCGACGTTGCTCACAAGTGTCGGCTTGTCATGGAGCCCGTTGGTCTCGAGCTGTGGAGGCTTGTTTCGCGGCTGGGCGCGACGGTCTTCCATCGCCTCGACCAGCGCGCTTTGCTCCCCGCAGATGTAGCCGCCGGGGCTCGTGAAGACCTCGACGGGAAAGCCGGTCGAGGATCCCGCGATCCGGCTGCCACAGACCCCGAGCGACTCAGCCCGCCGGATCTCCGCCTGCATCACCGCGATTTGCTCGACGTATTCGTGGCGGATGTAGATCCAGCCGTGGGTCGCACCCGTCAGGAGTCCCGCGAGGATCACCCCCTCGAGCACGAGGTGGGCATGGCGCGTCAGCAGTTCGCGGTCCTTGAACGTGCCCGGCTCGCTTTCGTCGGCGTTGCAGACGATGTATTTCTCCTCGCCGAGCGCCTTCCAGACATCGTTCCATTTCTGATGGGCGGGGACGCCGGCACCGCCCATGCCACGCAGGTCGGACGCCTTCAATTCGTCGATCACCCGTCGTGGATCGGGGGATGCGATGAAGGCGCGCACCGCATCGTAGCGGCCCGGTCCGTCGTAGGGATCGATCCTCCAGGGTCGATTCGAGTGCGGCTCATGGCGGCTGTCCACATCCGCTGACGGAAGGCGGCCGGCGAGAGCATCCCATGCGATCGCCGAAAGTTGGTCCATCGAGCGGGCCGCGAACAAGCGGTCGTTCACCAACGCGGCGACGGGCCGGTCGCACCGGCCGAGACAGGATGCGTAGCGGACGGCGATCCGATTGGCGGCGATCTCGTCGGCGAACGCGTGCTCGAGCGAGGCCTTCAAGCGCGGGCAGCCGTGTTGGTGGCAGGCCATGTCGTGGCAGATGCGGATCTCGACCGCCTGTGGCGGCGCGAGATGAAAATGCGGAAAGAAGCTCGCCACCTCCTGAAGCCGGTGCAGTGGCGTGCCGGTCCGCTCTGCGAGCCTGCGAAGCTCCGCCTCGGGGAGATAGCGGTGCCGTTCCTGGATGTGGTGGAGTTCTTGGACGATCATGATCTTTCCAGAGCAGGGTATGGCACGCGGGAGTGGAGTGAAAAGCCGCGCATCACGCCCGTCGCCATTCGTCGATCAGATTCGCCACGAGCGCCGTCCAGCCCGTCTGATGGCTCGCTCCGAGGCCGGCACCGGTGTCACCGTGGAAGTATTCGTGAAAGAGCAGTTCGTCCCGCCAGAGGGGGTCCAGGAAACGGGAGTCCGTGCCGAACGCCGGGCGGCGTCCCGTGTCATCCTTGAGGAAGATCCCGACGAGACGCCGGGCGATGTCACGGGCCATCTCGCGAGGGGCGATCGGACGGCCCGCCGACGCGGGTGTGTCGATCGTGAAGTCCCCGCCGAACGCAGTGCCGAGCTTCCGCAGTGATTCGATAATGAGAAAGGTGGTCGGAAACCAGATGGGCCCTCGCCAGTTCGAGTTGCCCCCCTTGAGCTTCGTCTCGGACTCCGCGGGCTCGTAGCCCACCGAACGCCCCTCGAAGACGAAGGGGGCGAGTTCGTGCCGCTTGGAGAGAGATCGGATTCCGTGCGGCGAAAGAAACTCTTCGGGATCATGCATCCGAGCGAGCAGCTTGCGGAGCTGCGAGATGTCCATGATCGTCAGGAGGTGCGTCGTCGAGCCATCACTGGCGGGAATTTCGTGGATCACATCGGCCGCAAGATCGCCCTGGTTCCGAAGAAACCAGCGGAGGTTCCACGAAAACTCCTTGAAAGGCTCGATCCAGGCCGCCTCGAGTCTCTCGACGGCGAAAAGCGGAATCAGTCCCACGAGCGACCGTACGCGTAATCGCTGGAAGCTGCCGTCCGGATGTCGCAGCACGTCGTGGAAGAAACCATCCTTGTCATCGAAGAGCGAGTAGCCACGGGCCCCCATGTTCTTCATCGCGTGCGCGATGTAGACGTAATGCTGCAGGAACTTGGAGGCGAGACCCTCGTAGACGGGGTTGGTCCGTGCGAGTTCGAGTGCGATCCGCATCATGGTCAGGCTGAACATGCCCATCCAGCCGGTGGCATCCGACTGCTCGAGCACCGTCCCGTTGGGTAGCCGCTCGCTGCGGTCGAAGACGCTGATGTTGTCGAGTCCCAGGAATCCACCCTCGAAGACGTTGTTGCCCTCTCGGTCGACCCTGTTGACCCAGCTCGTGAAGACGAGCAGAAGCTTGTGAAAGCACCGTTCCAGCCAGGCACGGTCGTCGTTGCCGTGGCGTCGCTTGTCCATGTTGTAGACCCGCCACACGGACCAGGCGTGGACCGGCGGGTTCAGGTCGCTGAACTCCCATTCGTAGGCGGGGAGTTGGCCGCTCGGATGCTGGAACTGCTCGAAGAGCAGGAGCCACAACTGGTCCTTCGCAAACTGCGGGTCGATGAGGGCGAAGGTGACGCAGTGAAACGCGAGATCCCAGGCCGCGAACCAGGGATATTCCCAGGTGTCCGGCATGCTCATGACTCGCAGGGAGTTGAGGTGCCGCCAGTGGTCGTTGCGAATCGTGCGACGGCTCACTGGGGGCGGGTACGTCGGATCGTCACCATCGAGCCACTTCGCGACGTCAAAGATGTAGTTCTGTTTCGACCAGAGAAGCCCCGCGATGGCCCGTCGGTGCACATGTCGCTCGTCTGCCGTCGCATCCGTGGGAACGATCGATGCATGAAAGAGTTCGGCCTCGCGGCGGCGCAGAGCGATACATTCTTCGACATGTGCGACGACCGCCGCATGGCTGCTGATCCCGGGAATCTCGGTCGGCGGGCGGTCGGCGAAGAAGAGGTGCACGGTTGCCGATCCACCGGGGGGAACGAGCAGGCGGGCATGGATGGCGGCCTTCGTGCCATTCGAATCGGCTCGGCAGGCGTCCGCCTCGCCATCGCAAATGAGCCGGTGGAAGGCGTCCTTCGTGAAAGCGGAGCGACTGGTGTGGCCTGGTCCGAAGACCGCCTCGCCATTGGTCTCGTTGTCGGTGAATAGCGCCGTCGCTTCCGGAGCCGTCGCCGCGACGAGCCAGCGGGAGCCGAGCCTGGCCGACGGCGGCATGCGGGGGTCGAGCCTTGTGCCGCGATCGTCGGACCGGAGACACAAGATGCCCGACGGGCCCTCTGCCGAATGGATCGTGGGCACCTGGTCGCTCCGACCATCCCATGCCCACGTGTTCCGGAACCAGAGCGTGGGGAGAACGTGCAGGTGTGCGGCCTCGGGGCCCCTGTTGAACGCCGTGATACGGATCGCGATCTCCTCGGGCGACGCCTTGGCGTACTCGATCAGGATGTCGAAGAATCGGCCATCGTCGAAGATGCCGGTATCGACAAGTTCGTATTCGGGACCTCGGCCCCCGCGGCGTTGGTTCTCAGCGATGAGGTCGGCGTAGGGGAAGGCCCGCTGGGGATAGCGGTAGAGAAGAGACATGAACGAGTGCGTCGGCGTGTTGTCGACGTGGTAGTAACACTCCTTCACGTCTTCGCCGTGGTTGCCTTCGAACGGCGCGAGTCCGAAAAGACGCTCCTTGAGGTGGCCGTCCCGGCCATTCCAGAAGGTCGGGGCGAAACACAGTTGCTGGAACCGGTCGCAAAGCCCTGCGATGCCATCCTCGCCCCAGCGGTAGGCCTTTGCCCTCGCCTGGTCGTAGGTCAGTGCTCGCCAGGCATCGCCGTCGGCGGAGTAGTCCTCACGAACCGTGCCCCATGACCGGTCGGACAGGTAGGGACCCCATCGCCGCCAGCCGGAAGCATCGTCGCGGATTTCACGGGTGCGGAGCGTTTCCGGGTCGACGCCGGCCATGGCAAGGGATGTGGAAAGGAGGGGAACCTTTCCGCGCATGATAGTTGGGCGTGCGACCAGATGGAATGGAACGCGACCGGCGCGTGGCGACCGATGGAATCCGTGGCTAGGCTCGATTCCATGGGAGACGCTGCCGGATGATCCGGATGTTCTGGAAGGCCTGCCTGGCACGATTGAGCGCGCTTTCCCATCGCAACCGGGGCCCGCGCGAACGGCTGGCGTCCGACCGCATCGTGCGTCGGGGCCCGGCATGCGGCGAGCCGCTCGAACCGCGGGCGATGATGGCGGTCAACCAGCTTTCGCCGGCCGAGGTCGAGGCCATTCTCGAGCGGGCGAGCGCCGCGACGCCTAGCAACGATGCGATCATCGCGGTGGTGGATCGAACGGGCACGATTCTCGGCGTGCGTACGGAAGCCGGTGTCGTCACGAGTGATCTCGGCTTCGCGATCGATGGCGCAGTGGCCAAGGCCAGAACGGGCGCGTTTTTCTCCAACAGCCAGGCGATCCTGACGTCTCGCACCGTCAGTCATATCAGCCAGAGCACGGTCACGCAGCGGGAGATGCAGGCGAATCCGGCGAGTGCGGACCCACTCTTCAACGGCCCAGGCTACGTCGCCCCCGTCGGGATCGGCGGCGAGTTCCCCCCCGGCATCCTCCGTCAGCCGCTCGTCGATTTGTTTGCGATCGAGCACACCAACCGCACGAGCGTCATGGTCGGCGACACTGTCGTCACCAATCGTGCGTCGTATGCCGCTCAAGTGGATGGATCCGTGGGTGTCGTCGGCTCGCAGGAGGGGCAGCCGCCGCAGCCGATCGCACGGGGTATCTCCACGATGCCCGGCGGGGTCGGCATCTACCGCGCGCTGCCGAAGGACGCACCGGCCGCCGACAAACTCGAAGCCCTCATCGGCGGTATCGGGGTCTTCTTCCCGGGCCCCGACGGAACCGCAACGTTCGAACAGGGTTTCGTCGCCTCGGCGAGCCAGACCCGTACCCAGCGGCTCAATGCGTCGAAGTCGCTCGAGGCGGAATTGATGGCCCTCGCCACGCTCCTGCCGGTTGCGATCCCGGCCACCGCCACGCCGCTTGTGCTACCGGAAGCGGGCACGAATCCTCTGCTGTCGATCACGCTCGCGCCTCCGGTCGTCCTCGAGAAGCGGGGGGTCGTCACCTTTCCCATCCCGCTCCCGGCACCACTGACGCTGCCGCAGGCGGAGGCGTTCGTGAATCGAGTCAATGCCGTCGCCCGCATCAATCTCGGAGGGATCGCCCTGCAGAGCTTCGGTCCCAACGCGGGTCCGCTGGGAGTACAGACACTTTTCCGGCTGCTGGTGTCCCAGGGCACTGGAACAGTCAACGGTGCCAACCAGCCCGTGGCACCAGGGGGCGTCACGATCCTGCCCGGCCAGGCGCAGCCCGACGGCTGGCTCGTCGGCCCCTCCGCCGGCACGTCGCTTACGGCCGCGCAGGTCAAGCAGATCATCGACCAGGGCATCGCACAGGCCGCGAAGACGCGGGCGCAGATCCGGATCCAGCCGACTTTCACCAAGATGGTGTTCGCCGTTGCCGACACCGACGGCAGCCTGCTCGGCGTCTTCAGAATGCCCGACGCGACGGTCTTTTCGATCGATGTCGCCATCGCCAAGGCCAGGAACACGGCCTACTACGCGTCGGCCGACCTCCAACCGGCCGACCGCGTGGGCGGTCTGCCACTGGGCACGGCCTTCACCAATCGAACCTTCCGATACCTGGCCGTCCCCAAGTATCCCTCGGGCAGTGCGAGCGCTGCGCCCGGACCATTTTCGATTCTGACGACGCCTGGCATCGATCCGCGGAGCGGCCTCAATCTCGGCGATCCACCGTCGGCGGCGGTGATGCGTGGCACGGTCCTCGGTCGTGACTCATTCGTGACCGGAAGCAACTTCAACGCGACGACGCCCGCGGTCAATCAGAACGGAGTCGTCTTCTTTCCGGGATCGACAGCCGCCTACGTTGGGGGGAATCTCGCGGGGGGCTTCGGCGTGAGTGGTGACGGTGTCGACCAGGACGACGTCGTCACGTTCTTCGGGATCGTCGGATACGCTGCGCCGACGGCAATCCGTGCCGACCAGTACTTCGTTCGCGGCATCCGGCTGCGCTACATCAAATTCTCCCGCAACGCCGAGGCCGGAGCTCGGTAGCGGCCTGTGGGTCGACGGAATGCGGGCGGTTCAATACGCGATTTCGAGATCGGTGAAGGCGGCGAAGAGGTTGTCGAGGTCTCCGCCAAGATAGCCGTAGAGGTCGCGGAAGCCGTCACCGACGACCAGTCCCGATACGCCCGCCCGGAAAATACAGTTGTTGTTGAGGAAGGGGCGCGACTCGAGTCCCAGGCTGAGATCCGTGCCGATCGATTTGTCGATCGGCTGCTGGAACACGAAGGCTTCGAGCACGGTGGTGGTGTCGAAGAAGAGAAAATTGGCGTTGGTGACCAGTCGTGTCCGCTGCGTGAGTTCGAAGTCCACTCCGGCGTTGTAGAGTTGGAGTCCAGGGTTCACGAAGTTCGCCTGCGACTGCCACTTGTTGGTGGCCCGCAGGTCGGGGTAGATCGAGAGCAGGTTCTTCAGGTTCGTGCCGAGCAGCTTGATCTGCTGGCGGACCCAGAAACTGAACTCGCCCCCGGCGAATTGCGTGTTGTCGATGATGGCGTCGAAGCCACCCCCCTGTCCGTCGTTGATGTCGTTGTCGCCCGACGCGTAGAAGAACGACCCACGGAAACGGATCCAGTCTGGCGAGTAGGACAGCTCCAGGGCCGCCATCGTCGCCCCGATGTCGATCGGCTGGAGGGCCTGCGGATTGAGCGTGTCGTGTCCGAAGGCGTAGTAGACGGCTCCGGTGACGTTGACCTCGTTGATGTGGCCGTCGTTGGCGAGTCCCACGTAGCAGGCGTTCACCTCGTGTGGCATTGCAAGGCCCACCGGATCGGGCCGCACGAGGAAGCCGTTCTTGTCGTAGTGCAGGCTCTTGTGGTCGTGGTCGTAATGAAAACTGGCCTGGACGGTGTGGCCCGGCCAGATGAAGTCCTGGCGGTAGTAGTTGGCGATGATGATCTCCTGGCCGCGATCGTCAAACGAGTTGAGGAAGCTGTTGGTGTCCTTCTCGCGTTGATCGAAGAC
>JBJTBB010000083.1:0-3278 GCA_046091125.1 Planctomycetaceae bacterium | reverse complement strand
AGTCCACCGAGGCGGGCGCCGTCGGCGGCATTCCAGACGGCGATCTGCCCGGTCCAGTCGCCTGCGATCATGCGGCCGGTCTCATCGCAGAAGGCAGCCGTGATTCCCAGGTCAGGCAAGGCCTCGAAGGCTCTCTCCTGGGCCCCATCGGGCTTCCAAACCTTTGGCACACGATCGCGTCCCACTGACGCCAGCCGGCCGTCGCGGGTGAAAGTGACGGCTGTGACACCACCGCCGTGCGCTGCCCAGGCCTTGACCTGACTGCCATTTTCCAATTCCCAAAGACGAATCTGACCGTCGTCGCAGCCCGTGGCGAGCATGTTCGAATCACCCCGCCACGCGAGCGTCGTCACGGCCGACGGGTGACCATTGAGGACCAGATAGTCCCGACCGCTGGCCGCTTCCCAGATCACGACACCACCGCTGCGGTCACTCGTGGCCAGAAGCACACCGTCCGGGCTGAAGGCCGCCGCCTGAATCCAGTCGGTGTGCTTCTTCATCTCGTACAGTTTCTCCCCGGTCTCAACCGAGAAGACCCGCACCATCCTCTGCGGTCCACCGAGCGCGACGAGACGCTGATCGGGGCTGATGTCCGCACCGAGGACAACGTCGACCTCGTCGCCGAGCGTGCGAATACGCCGTCCATTTCGGAGGTTCCATACCGCGACGCGCCCACTCGTGGCCCCGACGCCGCCGGCAGCCATCAGCAGGCCCCCACCTCGGCTGAAGCGGACGACGTGCGGACGTCCTTCGGGGAAGGGAAACACACCGGCCAGTTCGAGAGAATCGGTTCTGTACACGAGGATCTGCTTCTGTCCGCAGACGGCAGCCAGTGGTGCCCAGGGGCTTGTGGAGATCGATGCACAGGCGTCGAGCGAGGGCGTCCGAAGAACGGGCTCGAGGGGGAGGTGCGCGGGCAACGGCTGAACCTTCGGGCGTTCCGTGGCCGGCCCGGCTATGGCGACGTCGACTTTCTTGGCTTTGACCGCCACGCTGCCCGTATTTTCGAGCACACCGCCATCGATCCATGCCCGCAGGATTTGACGCTCCGGTTCTGGAATGGGAGGCGCATCGGGCGGCATCTTTGGTTCGTCATCGTGATTGACGACCCGGAACAGGTAGCTGCTGGCGGCATCTCCCGGAACGATCACCTCGCCCGAGCCGCCTCCGGCCATGATTCCGGCGTAGTTGGTCACGTCGAGTCCTGCCGTCTTCTTATCGGCGTTGTGGCAGCTGCCGCAGCGCTGCCGAAGCACCGGCAGGGCATGATCCTGGAAGGTCACCTTCTTTGCCTCCTCTGCCGCCGCGGCGAGCTGCAGGAGTCCAATCACGAGCGCGACGCCGAGACCCAAGGACAGCCCGAAGGATGCCGACCGACGTCGATCGTTCGGCGCAGGAAATGCCTCAACCGATCCTGACAGGAATATCTGGTGGCTGGTCATGGCGAACCCCGCTGTCGTTGGTAATCGCACGAATCGGGAAGGGCTGGAATCGGTTGGATGGTGATCGGCACGAATCACAACAGGATCAATGGTTGAAGACGAATTCCCGTGAATTGAGAATCGCCCAGAAGGCGTCTTCGAGGGACTGCAATTGGTCCGGATCATCCTTGAGGATCGCGACGAGGGACTGTTTTTCAGCGTCCGTCGGCTTGCGCACGAGCGATCGGAGATAGAGCTCGTCAATCACCTCTTCGACAGGCTTCTTCTGATCGAGCATGACTTTCACCACGCCGCCGTCCCTGATCTTCGTCTGCAGCGTGTCACCGTTGAGCAGGTGCAGGGCCTGCGAGAGGTTTGGTTCCATTTTCACCTCGCAGGAGCAGGCCGTGGCACGGTTGGCCCTTCCGAACGTCGTCAGAAAGTACGTGCTCGTATTTCCATCGGCGATTTGCACCGCCCGGGCTCCCAGCGGGAGGCCCGTGAACTTGTTCTTGGTGGCGGTGACGGCCGTCACCATGTCGAGCAGGACCTCGGCTCGAACCCGCCTGAGCGACGCATTGGAGAAGTTGCGATCATCCTCTGCGTTGGTCTCATTGGCCGTCGTCGACCGCTGGTACGCGTTGGAGTTGCAGATGTCGCGGATCAGCTTCTTGAAGTCGTAACGGTTCTCGGTGAACCGGGCGGCGAGCGTCTCGAGCAGCGGTTTGTTCATCGGCGGATTGCTGACCCGGACGTCGTCAACCTCGTCGATGATGCCGCGACCGAAGAAATGAGCCCAGACGATGTTGGCAAGATTTTGGGAAAAGTATCGGTTCTCGGGGGAGGCGAGCCAGGCGGCGAGGACCTCGCGACGGTCTTTACCGGCCGTATCGGGGGCGGCGCCACCGAGAAACTTCGGCGGTACGACACGGCCCCCTACCGGGTGCTTGACGTCTCCGCCTCCGGCATTGAAGACGATGGTCTCGCGAGGATCCTCCCCCTGCTTGCGACCGATCTGAGCAAAGAAATTCGCAAATCCGTAGTAGTCGTCCATGGTCCATCGATCGAATGGGTGGTTATGGCACTGGGCGCACTGGATGCGCATACCCATGAACACCTGGGCCACGTTCTCCGCCGTCTTGAGCGTATCCCGCTCGTGCTGGAAATAGTTGGTGGCGGGGCTCGCGAACGTGCCTCCCTTGGCGGCGAGAAGTTCCCTCACGAGGGCGTCGATAGGCGTGTTTTGCTCGATCAGATTCTGTAGCCAGCTGTAATAGAGCAGCATGGCTTTGTATGAAACCTGATTCGGCACGGTGCGGATCATCATCAGTTCAGACCACTTCATCACCCACATGTCGACGAACTCCTTGCGCTCGAGGAGTTGGTCGACCAGGTGTGACCGCTTTGCGGGGTCGGTGCTGGCCGTGAAGGAGCGATATTCATCCGAAGTGGGGAGCACACCACAGATGTCGATGCTGGCCCGACGGAGGAACTCCTCGTCACTGCAGATCGATGATGGATTGATTCGAAGCTTGAGGAGCTTGGCGTTGACAAGCTCGTCGATCACGTTAACGGCCGGTGGATTCGTCCAGGCGAATGTCAGTCCCTTGGGCAGCGAGATGAAATGCGACCCGACCGTGTGGGTCTCGAAACGGGCCATCACGAAGGCCTCGCCCCTCGCACCAGCGGTGACGAGTCCTTCAGGAGAAACCTTTGCGGAGTTGTCGTTGTTCGAAAGAAAGACCGCCATCGATGTGACGTCCCGGTCGGTGCCGTCTGCGTACTTCGCCCGCACCGTGAGCTGCTGAGTGACGCCGGGGCCGTCGAGCACCGCCTCGAGTGGATAGAGCTCGACCG
>JBJTBB010000082.1:0-7050 GCA_046091125.1 Planctomycetaceae bacterium | reverse complement strand
AAGGATGAGATTGCGAGCCTCCTCACACATTTGAATGAAGCTGATGCCAGGCTCGTGCGACTGCATCACCTCGAATCCCGCAGCTATGGAGAGATCAGCCGAGTGACGGGGCTTCCACTCGGTTCGATAGGGCCGGCGTTGGCGCGGGCTCGTCGACAGATGCGGGAAGCGGCCACCGGTGGCGGGGCGATCTCGGACTCCGGGGCGATGGCCCACAAGGCGATCGCCGACGACGGAACGGGAGAAATCTCGCCGAGGCAGCAGGCGGGCTGAATCGCTTCCCGTTCCGAGGGCTGCACCGCCTGATCCACCGTGACTCGCCTAGAGACGCGGCTGCGTTGGAAGTCCCTGGACGGGGGGCACCGAAAGAGGCGGAGGCAGGGGAGCAGATAGGGCGGGTCCGCTCCTAGCGAACGTCGGATCCGCGAGATCGACCGGTTGGTATCCCTCGTAGGAGGGCAGTTGCCACAGTTGCCCCGGGTCAGCGCTGCCTCCGTTGGTCGTGATCGACGTGATGTCGAGTCGAAATTCGACGCCGGCGGCTGGCCATGACACCTCCACCTGTCTCGGCAGGGCAGCAGACGATCCCGGGTCGACGCGGTGCTGGCTCGTCTTGACGCTGGCCAACCGTTCGCCCTGAGGACTGAACAGGTGCTGCTCCACGACGAGTCCCGTCGTACCATCAAGCAGTGTCGAGCGGATCAGCTCTCCGTCGGGCGACGCAATTCGGCTGCGGATTTCGATCCGGCCATCGGGCATGGCAAACGGCCCCTCGTGGACGTCCTCGGAGCGGAACTCCACGAGCCCCAGGAGTTCGGGCATCCACTCGGCCCGGACCGGCAGCATCCGACGGGCGGCCGCTTCCGGGTAGCGATCGTGTCGGCAGTACAGAGTGACTTTCGGATCGTGGCGCCTGATCCAGAGCCAAAAGAGCTCGTCGTTGCTGCCGATATCGAGTTCATTTCCTGTCACGGCGGTTTGAGCCCGGAGACGGAACCGCCGCGGCGGTTCGCAGGCGATCTGTGACACGAGCCTGGGAACGCCGGGTACCGAAAGGGTCGCCTGGGGCGCCATGTAACTGCGAACGCGATGGGTATTGTCGTGCACCGCCGCCACGATTTGATCGAGCGTTGGATGGGGAGGAAGCATGCGAGGCAGCGGCATCGCGCCGAACTGATGCCCTCGCAGCTGCTGGGGGCACGCCGCGCCGCTACAGGCGGCCCAGGTCACGACCAGGGCGAGAACAACGGCACTTCCTGCGGGAGCGCAATCCCCCTCTCGCCTCGTGCGAATCATGCAGCCTCCCCTGACCAGAGGAGCGAGACGAGTTTTTCCTCCGCGGCCACTGGGTCGGCGGGAGGGGCACTCGCGAGCCGATACTCGCAATTTCGACGCCGACAGGCGAGGACCACCTGACCCGCATCCGATCGAGGTTCGACGAACCTGAGGACTCGACGACGGACAAGGTGAAGTCCGAGCAGGTAGCGGAGCGAATCCTCTCCAGTCGTGCCCTCGAGCCGTTCGAGCACGTCCAAGAGCACGTCCGAGGAGGCGAGAACCGGCCCGCCCACGGCTGGGTCCTGGCTCACCGCGCTGCGCCACCAGGCGAGCGCCCCCGCGGGAGGGCCCGACCACGCGTCGGCTGCGACGTCGTTCCGGACGAGTCGTCCTGATTCGCGCTCGAGTGCGGAATAAAACTGTTCGCCCGAACCGAACTCCCGGTCGGTTTTGCAGCAGCGTCTCGATGGTCGTTGAATGGAGAGATCCATGGGGGGCGGAGACTAGGGACCCTTCGCGATGGCGGCAAACCCGCTTTCACCGCATCTTGGAATCCCCGCCAACACGCCGGCCCGTGAGGAGGTTGAGCAGGACGGCGAGGCCATCCTCATCGTTGGTCGGGGCGATGGCCCTGGCCTGCCGTCGCACGGCATCCACCGCGTTTCCCATGGCGACACCGATGCCGGCTGCGGAGAGCATGGGCAGGTCGTTCATGTCATCCCCGACGGCGCAGATTGCCCGGTCGGGAACCCCAAGGCTGCGGGCGATCGTCTCGACACCTGACCATTTCGTTATGCCCCCCGGGGCCACCTCGCACAACCAATCCCCGTATCTCGGACTGCGGATCACATGCACCGAGACGAGTGGCCCGAAACGCTGCCGCAGGCGTTGCTCGAGGTCGACCATCGCCGGATGGGTGCCGAAAGCGAAGCCCGCGAACACATCCGCAGGGGGATTCCGACGAAGATCGGGTGCTGCCTTCGCCAGATCTCGATTGCGGTCGAGGTCCTCCGCGAGCCCGCCCGAGGGAGCGTCGGTACCGCGCCAGTAGAAATCGAAGCCGTCCGCGAAGCTGTCGGTGTAGACGATCGCCTCGTGCCCCGATTCGAAGATGACGTCGAGCAACGCTGGAAGAACGGCGTCCGGGAAAGCCGACCGGGCGATGGTGCGATGCGTGCCCGGCTCCTTCAGAAGCGCGCCGGAAGCCGTCACGATCGGGAGCGTGATACCAAGGTCGATCGCGATGCCTAGCACGTCCCTGTACCGCCGACCAGTCGCGAGCACGAGATCGATATTCGCTTCGAGTGCCCTTCGCACGGCAGACCGTACCGTCGGTGAGACATCGTGACGACTGGTCGTCAGCGTGCCATCCACGTCGATCGCCACGAGCCGGACGGGCAATGCGTCGGCGACGACGGCGGCGAGGTCTTCGCAACTCACGGAATGACGGTTCATGGTCGTTATAGTAGCCGTCATGAGGGATCGTTCGACGTTCACAACCCCTTGCATTCGCGAACCCACAGAAGCCAGCCATGCACGACGGTGAATCTCGTCCACAGGAAGCGTCGGGTGATCGTTTCCTCGCGGTTGCTCGCGTGGGCGACATCCCCGCAGGCTCGGGCAGGACGTACGAGGCGGCAGGGCGACTCGTGGCCGTCTTTTTCGATGGCCGGCAGTATCACGCCATGGACGACCTCTGCCCGCACATGGGCGCTTCCCTGGGCGCGGGCGTGTTCCACGACGGAGAGGTCGTTTGTCCCTGGCATGCCTGGAGATTCAGGGCCAGTGACGGCTGCTGGAGCGATGGGCCGTCGCTGTGCGTGGAGGTCTTCGAGGTCCGTGTGAATGGCGATGCGGTGGAGGTTCGAGTTACGCCGCGTCCTTAGCGACGATCGGACGCATCAGGGACCGACGCGCGACGGCGCCGGTTTCGACAACCCCTCAGTAGTGCGAGGGCCACCGACGCGGAGAAAGGCCCCCTGCCTTCGAAGCATCACAGCGTCGTCGAACCTCCTGGCTGCACGACACGCGCTTCCGAGCGGCCCTGGAGGTTGATCGCAGTCGCCCACGCCGCGGCGTCCTGGCTGATCGGGGGCCATGTGCCGTAATGGCTCGGGAGGACGATGCGCGGCACGAGAAGTCGAACCGCCTCGACGGCGTCGTCCGGACCCATCGTGAAAACGTCACCGATCGGGATGACGGCCGCGTCGAGCCCCATCCGCCCAATCCGTTCCATGTCTGAGAAAAGCGAGGTATCGCCGGCGAAGTAGATCCGGCTCCCGTCGAGTTCGAGGATGTAGCCCGAGGCCGATCCACCGCTCGAGCCATCCGGCATGGTCGAGGAGTGGAAGGCCATCTCCATCTTCGCGGTGCCTCCTGGAACGGACATCCGGCCGCCGATATTCATGGCCCGACACTCTGCGACGCCGCGGGCCATCAACCACTGAGCGATCTCCCAGTTACTGACGACCGGAATCTGCAGGCGCTGGGCGATCGCGACGGCGTCGGCGACATGGTCGAAGTGCCCGTGCGTGAGCAGGATGGCATCGCATTGGACGGCCGACGACTTCAACGTCGCCGACGGGTTTTCGTCGAGAAAGGGGTCGATCAGCAGCCGACCCCCGGAACAGGAAACGATCCAGGTGGCATGGCCAAGCCATGTCAGCGTGATGGGCATGAAAAACTCCCTGCAAGAAGGTCTCCCTCGCGGAAGGGGTCATGGTTGAACAGGACGCCCCCCAACTGTCGCGGCGAGCAGCGTCTCGAGCAACTGTCCGACAGCATGTTCGTCGACTCGCGGCATGAGGATGGAAGCCCCCTTCGCCTGCTGGCGGCTGGGCCACGGCCGCCCCACGGCATCCAGCACCCGGTCGCGCCGGGGTTCGCCACCGTCGATTCTGGCCGAACGACCATTCCTGGAAAGGCCGCTGACTCGGCGCAGGGCGGCATGCCACCGCGCCAGCGGTTCGATGCGGGCGACCGGATCGCCGTCGAGGCTCGCGATGCGGTCGAGCCATGCCAACGGGTTGACTTCGGCGGGAGCCTCGAGAAGTCGTGTGAAGGCCGCCACCGCTCCCTCAAGCAGGCGCACCACGTCGGCACCAAGAATCGCTGCCGGCAGGAGCGTCGCCGCGCTGATCGGAGCGATACCCTCCGCCAGTCCGGGAGGCAGGACCAACCGACTCCAGTTCCCGGCGTGTGCCGGAACATCCCTCAGAAAACGTTCGATGGCCATCGACGTTCCGCAGGCCACCAGCGGCCACGTCGACTCCACGTCGGCCGGACCGGACGCATGCCTGTCAACGACTGTTTGCGGTCCTTGCAGGAAGTCGTTGCGGCTGCGCATCGCCGCCGACGCCGCCGCGAGCGGCGCCTCGCCCTCTCCATCCGCGATAACGAGCAACGCGAATCGACCCACGAGGTCATGCCTCGCCATGCCGGAGGAGATGAGCAGATCCAACGCGGCGGCCGCAGAGTCGTTGTCGACCGACGCTTCCAAAGTCGTGAGCCTCGGCCTGCCCCCTCGCTCGCTCCTGGACAGCTCGTTGTGCTGAGGGTGGCAACACGTCTCGAACAGGCAACGCACGGCCTCGATCGACGGGCTGTCGCCCACGAGAACGATCCGGTCGACGGAATCCCTGACTTGCCTGGCGTGGGCGAGCAGCCCGAAGAGTTCACTCGCCGGACGGTCGCGGGAATACTCGTCGAGAAGCCGTTTCGGCTCGGCCCCGGCCGGATGCGCGAGTGCCCGCATTCGGAACGCATCGAAGGAGTCACGGCCCTGATCCGACGCATCGATGTCGGCTGCGCGGGGATCATAGCGGACAGGATCCTGCGGCGGTTTTGGCCTGATGACACTCATGTGATGGCGGTGGGCAACGGTCGGGGGCGAGGGCAGGGCCTTGCACGGCCACTGCCGTATCCAGCAGGATGCCGTTTCCAGTCGATCCGTCAAACCACCGGAGTCAAGCATGGCGACGCACGATCTCGTTCGGGAACTGGCCGAGGAAGCAAAGACCAAGATCGTGATGGTCGTCGCAGACGGACTCGGGGGACTGCCGATCCAGGCCGGTGGGCGAACAGAACTCGAAACCGCCTCGACGCCGAATCTCGATGCGCTGGCGAGGCGGGGAACAAGCGGGCTATCGGTGCCGGTGCTACCCGGTATCACGCCGGGATCCGGGCCCGGGCACCTCGGACTGTTCGGGTATGACCCACTCGTATTCCGGATCGGCAGGGGTGCCCTGGAGGCCACCGGCATCGGATTCGAACTGGGCCCAAACGACGTCGCGGCTCGGGGCAATTTCTGCACGCTCGATGCGTCGGGAAGAATCTCGGATCGCCGCGCCGGACGGATACCGTCCGAGGAAAGATTCACGGTGGTCGAGCGACTCGCATCGGTGCGGATCGATGGCGTCGAGACGTTCGTCATGCCGGTGAAGGAACACCGGTTCGTCGTGGTGTTTCGAGGAAGCGGTCTCGATGGGGCGGTGGCCGACACTGATCCGCAGGCCGTCGGGGTCGCACCCCTGACGCCGACCGCCACGTCACCAGCCGCCGCCCGCACGGCGGAAGCTGCGAAGGCATTCGTCGAACAGGCTCGGCGAATATTGGCGAATGAGCCGAAGGCCAACGGACTCGTGCTGAGGGGATTCGCGGGCCGCCCCGCCCTGCCCTCGTATCACGAACTCTACCGCTTGCGGGCGGCAGCCATCGCCGTCTATCCAATGTACAAGGGGCTTGCGAGGTTGGCGGGAATGGCGCTCGTGGGTGCCCCGCAGTCGTTGGATGAGCAGGTGGAGATCCTGGCGTCGACGTGGAACGACTACGACTTCTTTTTTCTTCACTTCAAGTACACCGACTCGACCGGAGAAGACGGTGCCTTCGATGCCAAGGTGGCCCGAATCGAGGAACTCGATCGAGCGATCCCCCGGATCACGGCCCTTGGCCCAGATGTGCTGATCGTCACCGGCGACCACTCGACGCCCAGTCTGTTGAAGAGCCACTCCTGGCATCCCGTGCCAACCCTGCTCGTGGCCGATACGTGTCGACCCGACGGGCTGACATCCTTTTCGGAGTCAGCGTGCCTCCGCGGTGGATTGGGACAGTTCGAGGCCAAGCACCTGATGCTCCTCGCCATGGCCCACGCCATGCGTTTAGGCAAGTACGGTGCATGAGTTTCAAAGGGGCCCCGGGGCGTGCCGACGATACCGAGACCGTCGCCTCACTCATCTCGCGTGTCGCGATGCCTTCCGTTCGTCGCCAAAGGCTCGAAAAACTCGACCGCGGCGATGGCACCGGCGTCGCATCGAAGCATGCTCGGTGGCGGTAATGAATCATCGCGATCGCCGAACCCTTCGTCGACAACTTCCCAGGCTGGCAAGAGCGTCGCCGTGCGGCCGGCGGACTTGCCGTTCGCGATTGACAATCGTTCGATCGCCAGCTGCACGATGGGAATCCGTGAACCGTCCGCGAGCACGACGACGATGCGAGGGAATGACGGATCGCCCCGGATTGAAGGCCGTTGATGCGCGGGCAGGATCGCCTGCACGCGTTCCATTGGGCAGATGAATCGCCTGGCGGCGGATGCTTCATCGACGACGCTGCCCGGCAAACCATTGCCGGAGACAGCCCCGGCCGAAGGTGACAACCAGGCCGTGGCGACCTGACCGTCCACCACGAGGGTGTCGGTGAGGACGACGTCACCGTTGGCCAGGAGCAGCGATGGGCCGACGCCCGCGGAACCAGCGCGTGGCATCGGCCGTGTCGCGA
>JBJTBB010000081.1:0-4519 GCA_046091125.1 Planctomycetaceae bacterium | reverse complement strand
AATCGGCACGCATCCGTCCAGGTTCTTCGAGGAACGCGGCGGCCGTGCAGGCCGTGACCGGGACAGCCGAGAGATCCACACGGCAACCGACCGACCCACCGATGCACATCTCGGCCCGTGCGACGAGTAGCCCCCCGTCGGCTACGTCGTGGCAGGCCGTCACGCGTCCATCACCGAGCGCCCGTGACAGGATCTCGAAGATATTTCTGCAGGCGGTGGTGTCAACGGTGGGGGCCGCGTCGTCCGCGAGCATCGGCCATACGGCCGCAATCTCGGCAAGCTGACTTCCGGCAAGTCCGTTTGCGGTGGCACCCACGATATAGATGCGATGCCCCGGACGCTTGAAGTCGGTCGTCAGGGCCCTTCCCACATCGTCGATGCGACCCACGGCAGTGGCCAGGAGCGTCGGTGGAATCGAAAGCTCGTGGGCATGCCCTGCCTCATCCGACCATGTGAAGACGTTGTTGAGGCTGTCTTTCCCGCTCACGAAGGGTGCGTCGAACGCGATCGCCATGTCGTGGCAGGCAAGGCAGGCCTCGACGGCGGTCCCCAGGCCTTCCGGAGTCCTGCATTCGCCGAAGCAGAAGTTGTCCAGGAGTGCGATTCTTTCGAAGGATCCCCCGGCGGCGATGACGTTGGCGATGGCCTCCACGATCCCGCCGGCCGCCATCTGATAGGGATCGATGGGACCGAGCCGGTGCCGCAGTCCAACGCCGATGACGATCCCGGCCGGCTGTCCAAGCGTCCCTCGAACGACGGTGGCATCCGATGGGCCATCTCCCGGACCAGTGAACGGTTTTACGACACTGCCGCCCTGCACCTCGTGATCGTACTGACGCACGATCCACTCCTTGCTCGCCACATCGGGTCGACAGAGCAGACGGCGAAGTGTCGGCAGCAACTCGGCGGTCTGCGGTGCACCGGAGGTATCGGCATTCATTGATCCGGCCGCTGGACGTGAAGGATGCCAATGCGACTGACGCCGGCCAGTCGGCCGTCCGTGGTGGAGAAAATGGCACTCGATTTCGCCGACGGAGACTCCATCCCACCGCAGATGGACGCGTCCGGTGCCGCTGAAATGCCCGATGGCCGTGATCTCGACCCCTTCGATGGCGGCGATCGACCGCATCTGTTCCCAGTTGTCCGGCGGGACCGCGAGCACCATCCGCTCCTGAGCCTCCGAGATCCAGACCTCGGTGGCGGTCAGGCCGTCGTACTTGAGAGGCACCTTGTCGAGATCGACGTCGGCTCCGAGTTCAGCACCCATTTCGCCGACTGCGCTGGAAAGTCCGCCGGCTCCGCAGTCGGTGATCGCCGAGAAGAGACGCTGACGGCCTGCCTCCACGACGAATTCCAGCAAAGTCTTCTCGTGGATGGCGTGACCGATCTGCACCGCCCCTCCCGATTCCGTCTCGCTCGCGCTCGAGAGTTCGATACTCGAAAAAGTCGCCCCGTGAATACCGTCCCGGCCGGTGCGTCCGCCTGCGACCACGATCAGATCGCCCACTGCTACCTTCGAATCGGCGGTGCCTCTGGGCATGATTCCGACCGTTCCGCAATAGACGAGCGGATTACCGAGATACCTTTCATCGAAGACCACGGCACCTGCCACGGTGGGAATGCCCATGCGATTGCCGTAGTCACGAACGCCAGCCACCACGCCGTCGAGCAGCCTCCGAGGATGGATCACACCCGGCGGCAGCCGATCCGCAGGCAGGTCGGGTGGGGCGACACAGAAGACATCCAGGCTCGCGATCGGCCGGGCTGAGAGTCCGGTCCCCAGAACGTCCCGGATGACTCCTCCGAGTCCGGTGGCCGCGCCACCGTAGGGCTCGATCGCTGAAGGGTGGTTGTGCGTCTCCACCTTCACGCAAATGTCATGGTGCTCATCGAAACGAACGACGCCCGAGTTGTCGCGAAACACACTCACACACCAGTCGCGGTCCCCGAGACGCTCCCGGATCGTGCGCGTCGCGGCAAAGACCGTCTCCTTGAGCAGATTGTCGAACGAAGATGCTCCACGGGGTCCTTCGTGATCGACGGCCGAGGTCAGTGTCTTGTGACAACAGTGTTCGCTCCACGTCTGGGCGATCGTTTCCAGTTCGATCTCGGTCGGATCGCGCCGCAGTGAGGCAAAGTGCGCCGCGACCGCGGAGAGTTCCTCGACGGAAAGAGCCAGGCAGCGATCTCGGCTGAGCTTCGCGAGCGCTTGCGAGTCGAGTCCCGCGAGGGTGACGCGACGGTTTTCGAACGTCCAGCGACTGCCGCCCGCGAGGGTTCTGGGAGAGAGCGGTCCGACGACCACCTCGTGTACGGCCTCACTGGCCAGCGCCTTCCATGCCAATCGATCGATGCCGTCCGATGCCAGTCGAGGCAGTCGGTAGGTCTTGAGCGAGCGAACCGCTCTGGCATCGATGCCGAGTAATTGCATCGCCTCCCTGGCACTCTCGCCCGCTGGATCGGTGACGCCCGCCCTCGGCAGCACGTGCAGAACCACGGGGAGAGCCGGGTCGACCGTCGACGGCGACCGACCGACGGCAAATGCACTCCAGGATTCGGTCACCGGGTCGCAGAGCAGTTCTGAGGCGACCCGCTCGACTTCCGAAAGGCCGAGATCGCCCTCGATGAGCCAGCCGACGGAGGCCTCGGCGCGATCGCAGCCGTCGATCCCCAGCGCCCGTGCAGCGGCCGTGACACCCCTTGCCGCATGGTCGAAGGCGGCCTGCCGCTGTCGGATCTCAACCTGCCACAGCATCTCGTGCCTCCTTGGCCCGCTCGAGCAGTCGCACAAGGCGACGTCGATCGCCATCCTTGATCGCCTCAGTCAAATCGGCCACTCGGTCAGCGATGCGGTCGATTGCCCGGATCGCCTCCGACGCGTTGTCGAGCAGAATGTCGGCCCACATCGCGGGATCGCCCGCGGCGATGCGCGTCGTGTCACGCCAGCCTCCTCCGATCAGGTGCCGTTCGGCTGGGCGAATGACTGACGCGATGGCGGCCGCCATGACGTGTGGGGCATGGCTGGTGGCAGCGAGCATTCGATCATGATCGCGAGCAGTGGTGACGAAGACCGTGGACCCGAGCGATGTCCAGAAACCGCCCACGCCTTCGATGCTCTCCGGCTGGGTGTTCCGCTCCGGAGTGAGTACGGTCACACGACCTTCGAACAATCGGGCATCGGCGGCTCCGGGTCCCCTGCGATGACTGCCCGCAATCGGGTGGGCTCCGACGAACATCGCACGACGCTTTTTCTTCCGCTGCCAGGACGACACGATCGAGGTCTTCGTGCTCCCTACATCGGTCATGAGCGTGCCCGGTCGGGCGGCGGCGTCCGCCTCATCGAGCAGACCGGGAATCGCCCCAACGCCCGTGGCGACCACGACGAAGTCGGCTTGAGCGACAGCGGAGGCGACATCGGTGGCTGATTCTGAAATGCAGCCGCTTTGAAGGGCACCTCGCAATGAGACAACGCTACGACCGACGCCGATGACCCGTTTTGCAAGCCGTCGCTCGAGCAACGCCTTGCCGATCGATCCGCCAATCAGTCCGACGCCGAGAATCGCGACACTTGGCCAGCGGGATTGCATCGGGCGAGACGTGTCTGGGACGACGAAAGCGGCGACCCGTGCAGCACTCCGACACGCAGCAGGAGTCGGAGTCCGTTCGGGCGGGAAAGTCACGGTTCGATCGTTGGTTTACCACAGCGACGCACCGCGTGGTAGCGTGTCTGTATTGTCTGGACTTCAGGCCAAAAGCGGAAGGCAGCCAGTGTTCCTCACGAGTTCCAGACCAATGCCCCCGGGGCTGATCGCCGACATGTTCACGCGGCTCGCCGTCTCGGCCGCAGCGGGGATTTCACCGATCAAAGCCTGGCGAAGTGAGGCCGAAAGGCTGCCACCTCGTTGGGGGCAATCGGTTGGACTGGTCGCTTCGGCTCTGGCTGCAGGCGAATCGATCGATGAAGCGATTCGGTCAGCTGGTGAAACATTCCCGCCGGACGTGCGGGCCATGATTTCGGCCGGCGATCGTACGGGACGGGACGCCGAGGTGTTCAGGGAAATCGCCGATTCCAACCGGCTGCTCGCCCAGGCCATGACCCGATTTCGGCAAGGGTTGATCTGGCCGGCCTTCCAACTGGTCGTCGCCGTGGCTGTCCTCGGCCTTTTGATCGTCGTGTCGGGTCCTTCGCTCGATCTGCTGGGGCTCGGTCTGACGGGAAAACAGGGGCTCGCCATCTATGTGGCAGCGGTTGTGGCGATTGCCTGTGTGGTTGCAGTCGTCCTGTGGGCGATCCGCGCATCGTGGAGGCGAAGCCGTATCCTGTATCGGACCATCACCGCGATTCCTGTGATCAGTGGCACCCTTCGTGCCTGGGAGTTGGCGGCATGGTGTCGTGCCGCGTCCCTGACGGCATCGATCGGAATGGATGCCGGTCGCTTGGTGCGGTTAGCCGGAGAGGCCGCCCCGAATCTCGCCTGCGATGACCGCGGGGTTGTGGCGGCCCTGGCGGCTGGGGCGA
>JBJTBB010000080.1:0-15946 GCA_046091125.1 Planctomycetaceae bacterium | reverse complement strand
CCCGAGCACGGGGACCGTCGGCACCCCGCTGCCGCTCTCGGGCGACGGGAGCCAGAGATGCGGGAGCCCCCTGGTGGCGAGTTGGCGACAGCCGTCGTGCGGCTCGAGCCGGGTCGGGAGATGGAGGACGACCAGCCGCTCTCCCTTGCGGGGATCGGGCAGTGAACAGACCACGGCCAGCAATTCTCCATCGGCATCGGTCGAGGCCGTATTGTCCGAGGATGCTTCACGCGAGCCGGGACCCCGCAGGATCTCGTTGACGGCCTCCTCGACCGGCACGTGGGGCACCATCTCGCCCCCGATCTTGGAGAATCGGCTTTGTCGACCCGTGATGGTGATGAACCCGTCGGTATCGATGCGGGCGATGTCACCGGTGCGGTACCAGCCGTCGTGGATCACGTCGGCCGTGAGGTCCGGCCGATCGAGATATCCCTGCATCACGTTGGGACCGCTGATCCAGAGCATGCCCTCCTCCCCCACGGAAAGCTCCCGGCCATCGTCCCGGGCTGTGATCCTCGCCCGACATCCCGGGATCGGCCGGCCGACGGTCCCTTCCCGTGCATCCACGGGTCGGCCGGGCACGTGTCGCGAAGGGGGAACGTTGGCCGCCACGAGCGGCGCGAGTTCCGTCGCACCGTACGCCTCGCATGGCCGCACACCGAAACGGCGCTCGAAGGCATCGCTCACGTCTCGCGGAAGTTTCTCGGCGGCCGCGAACACGACCTCGAGGGTCGACAGATCTTCCGGGGGCGTCCGTCGGACGTAACACCGGAGAAAGGTGGGGGTCGCCATCAGGATGGTGGCGTGATGGTCGCGTGCGAGCTTGCCAACCGCCTGTGCATCGAGGGGATTCGTGTGATAGACGCACGCCGGTTCGAGGGTGAGGGGCGTCCAGAGCGTGGCCGTATACCCGTAGGAGTGGAAGAACGGCAGCACTCCCAGCGCCACGTCTGCGGCGGAAAGATGCACGAGCGAATCGATGGCCCGCACGTTGGAGCCGACGTTTTCGACCGTGAGTACGACTCCCTTTGGATCGCCGGTTGATCCGGAGGTGAAGATCACCGTGAGTGGATCATCCGGTTTGATCCGGAGGAGTCCAAGCCGACGTTCGAGCATCGCAAGCGGCAGGATATTCGCCTCGAAGAATGCCGCGATCTTCCACGAAAACCGCAGCCGGTCTTTGAGCGACCTGGCGTCGAGCAGGCGGTCATCAAGTTTGAGGCGAACCCTCGCGAGAAACGCTGGCGAAGAGATGACCCGCCTCAATCGTGCCCGTTCGATGCACAGATCGAGGACGGATTGGCTGGTCGTGTAATTAAGGTTGACGGACACTCGACCGGAGAGCGCGAGAGCCGCGTTGACCACTACTCCGGCCGCGCATGACGGCAGCATCACGCCCACCATCCGCTCGTCGGGGTCGAGAACTGCATCCAGAACCTTCCTCGCTGCGAGAATGCGGGTCAGGAGTTGTCGGCCGGTCAGTCGCGTGCCCAGCGTATCGGCCACCTTCAATCGACCACCGGCGGATCGAAGCGCGGCGAGAAGTCGCCGTTGGAGCACGACGGGTGGCTCGCCGGCGCTCGAACTCGCGGATGGAATGCCGGGTGCGTTCACGGCTGGTGCTCTCCTGGGGATCGCTTCGTGGAACGAGTCTGCGGCGAACCGACTCACTCCGACGCCGCATGAATTCTCGCTGATTTCGCCGCAGCCATGCCTCTGCGTTGTTCACGAAGACCAGGGTATTAGAATCCGGCGTTCTCGATCGCCACCACCCCGCTGTTTCCCATGCCCCGATACCTTCCCGCCCGCATCGAGCCGAAATGGCAGGAGTGGTGGGAGTCGCATCGCACGTTCGCCACGCCGCGCCTTCCGGATGCGAGGAAGGTCTACGTGCTCGACATGTTCCCCTATCCGAGCGGTGATGGTCTGCATGTGGGCCATCCGGAGGGTTACACCGCCACCGACATCGTGGCCCGCTTCGAGCGGATGAACGGCTCCACGGTCATGCACCCGATGGGATTCGACGCGTTCGGTCTCCCTGCGGAGGAGCATGCCATCCGCACGGGGACGCCCCCTCGCGCCAGCACCGAGCGCAACATCGCCACCTTCACCCGCCAACTCAAGATGCTCGGCTTCAGTTACGACTGGAGCAGGTGCCTCGCCACCACGGATCCGGCGTATGTCCGATGGACGCAGTGGATTTTTCTCGTGCTCTTCGACAGTTGGTTTGACCCAGCGGCTGGAAGGGCGAGGCCGATCGCCGAACTGCCCGTCCCGGAGGCCATCGCCTCGCTAGGTGCCGAAGCGGTCGAGGCGTTTCGTGATGAGCACCGGCTCGCCTATCAGTCGGAGGCTCCCGTCAACTGGTGCCCGGCTTTGGGCACCGTGCTCGCCAACGAGGAGGTCGTCGGGGGCGTCAGCGAGCGGGGAGGTCATCCGGTGGTGCGCATCCCCCTGCGGCAATGGATGCTGCGGATCACCGCCTATGCGGATCGCCTGGAGCGGGAACTCGAAGCAGTCGATTGGCCGGCGAGTGTGAAAAAGCTGCAAAGCGACTGGATCGGGCGCAGCACCGGTGCGGAGGTCGACTTCTTCCTGCCGCCAGCGGTGTCGGCGGGCACCGTCGGCGAGCAGGAGGCGTTCGATGGGTGGAAGCGGGGAAGGGCGGAGGAAGGATTTCCACGCACAGCGCCGCCGAACGTGCTGAGGGTTTACACCACTCGCCCCGACACGCTCTACGGGGTCACCGCGATGGTGGTGGCTCCAGAGCATCCGCTCGTCGATACGATGACGGCCGCGATGCAGCGGGAGTCAGTCGCGGCCTACCGAGATGTGGCCGCACGCAAGAGCGATCTGGATCGCACCGATCTCGCCCGTGAAAAGACCGGTGTGTTCACCGGGTCGTACGTGCTTCACCCTCTCACTGGGGCCCGCGTGCCCGTCTGGGTGGCCGACTACGTGCTCGGAAGTTACGGAACCGGCGCGATCATGTCGGTGCCTGCGCACGACGAGCGGGACCACGAATTCGCGACCACCATGGGACTGGGTGTGGTGCCGGTCGTCGAGCCCGTCGACGAATCGACAACCGGAGGCGTTCAGGGAGCCGTCGTCTTCTGTGGCGAGGGGCGGGCGGTGCGATCGGGGCCCTACACAGGGCTTGAGACCCGTGCGTTCATCGAGCGTGTGGCGATCGATCTGGAGTCCGCGGGCCTCGGCCGCGCCGCGGTCAATTACAAACTGCGCGATTGGCTGTTCAGTCGGCAGCGGTTCTGGGGCGAACCGTTTCCAATCCTGCATGAGTTGGATGATGCCGGACAACCCACCGGGCGTGTGGTTCCGGTCGATGAGTCGGAATTACCGGTGGCATTGCCCGACCTGTTGGATTTCAAGCCGGGCGACTCGCCCGATCCGCCCCTCTCGCGGGCGCCGCATGAATGGCTGTACGTGCAAAAGCGCGGCCGGCGATATCGCCGGGAAACGAACACCATGCCCCAGTGGGCGGGATCCTGTTGGTACTACCTGCGCTTTCTCGATCCTTCCAACGACGCAAGGTTCGTCGATCCCGAGGTGGAGCGGGCCTGGATGCCGGTCGATCTGTACATCGGTGGCGCAGAGCATGCCGTGCTGCACCTCTTGTACTCGCGGTTTTGGCACAAGGTGCTGTTCGACCGCGGCTACGTGTCGACATCCGAGCCATTCGAAAGGCTCGTGAACCAGGGAATGATCCTGGGTGAAATGGAGTTCACCGGTTACCGCGGCGCGCACGGAGGCTGGGTCTCGTCCCAACTCCGCGATGATTCGGCGACGGCGGTGCAGATCCCGATGGATCAGGTCGAGAAACACGGCGAGCACTTCGTCCTCCGTGACGAGCCGCGCGTTCGCGTTGAGAGCCGGGCCTACAAGATGTCGAAGAGCCGCGGCAATGTGGTCAATCCCGACCAGGTGGTCCGGGACCACGGCGCCGATGCCCTTCGTCTCTACGAGATGTTCATGGGCCCCCTCGAGGCCACGAAACCCTGGAGCACGGCGGGCGTCGGAGGCGTGAGGGCGTTTCTGGATCGATGCTGGCGATTGATCGTGGACGAGCGCTCCGACGAGATTCTGCTCGCCCCGCAGGTCGTCGATGCCCCCCCGACCGATGACGAGCTCCGTGAAGTCCATCGCACCGTGGAGAAGGTGACGAAGGACATCCGCGGGCTGTCATTCAACACGGCGATCGCCCGGATGATGGAATTCGTCAATTTCTGTACGCCACTCGAGCGCCGGTCGCGGGCGGTGCTCGAATCATTCGTGGTCGTCCTCGCACCGTTCGCCCCGCATCTCGCCGAGGAGCTCTGGCAGATTCTGGGTCGCGAGCCGCCGGTGTCGCTCGCTCCCTGGCCCACTGTCGAGGATCGTTGGCTGCGGGACGAGACGGTCGAGATTCCGGTGCAGGTACAGGGACGGCTGCGGGGACGCGTCGTCGTCCCGACCGGAGCCGATGAGACCGTGATCAGGGCGGCAGCCGAGGCCGACCCCAAAATCGCCGAAGTCCTGGCGACGACGCTGTCGAGTGGGAAGCGAATAGCCAGGGTCATCGTGGTCCCAGGGCGCTTGATCAACTTCGTTGTGGGCTGAGCAAACGCGCATCGGGTACGCTCTTGAGCTCTCCGATGCGTCCGGGGAGATCGTGAGCGTATGTCGCTCGGTCGTGCGGCGGCCACGAGGAGCGAGGCCACGAGGAGCGAGGAGACAACTGATGAGCGTCGGTCGCGTGCTGGCACTGGTGCTCGGGGGAGGACGAGGCACACGTCTCTTTCCATTGACACGTGACCGTTCGAAGCCGGCCGTTCCTCTCGCGGGTAAGTACCGCATCATCGACGTGCCGCTGTCGAATTGCATCAATAGCGGCGTGAGTCGGGTCTACGTATTGACGCAGTTCAACTCGGTGAGCCTGCACCGACACATCCGAAGGACGTACAACTTCGATCCGTTCAGCGGCGGATTCGTCGAAATCCTCGCGGCCCAGCAGACGCTCGACAACGCCGGCTGGTATCAGGGGACGGCCGACGCTGTTCGACAGAACATTCGTTACCTTCAGCAGCCAGGCGTCGAGCACGTGCTGATTCTTTCGGGCGACCAGCTCTACCGGATGAACTTTGCCGATATGCTCCGAACCCATGTAGGTTCTGGTGCCGACGTCACGATCGCCGGGATTCCCGTTCATGATGATCAGGCATCCGCACTCGGCATCATGCGGGGTGACGAGGCCGGTCGCGTGGAGGGCTTCCTCGAAAAACCGCAGTCGCGGGAGGAATTGAATCTTGTCCGCACCGATCCGTCCTGGATCGATCGTCATGGCATCCCTTCACGAGGACGATCACTCCTCGCCAGCATGGGCATTTATCTGTTCGGTCGCGACTGCCTGCTCGAACTTCTCCAAAACACCGACTATCAGGACTTCGGGCGGGAGGTCTTTCCGGCGGCGATCCGCGCGAAGCGGGTCCAACTCCATCTCTTCGACGGATACTGGGAGGATATCGGCACGATTCGTTCGTATTACCAGTGCAATCTCGATCTGGCCGCCGCGACTGCACCGTTCGAACTCGCGAGCCCCGACGCGCCGATCTATTCCCGGGCCCGGTTTCTGCCTCCCTCGCGACTGGATGGGGCGAGTGTTCGATCCAGCCTCGTCTCGGACGGCTGCTTCGTTGGGCAAGGTGCCGTGATCGAGAACAGTGTGATAGGCCTACGGTGTCGAATCGGAAGGGACGTCGTGATTCGAAACTCGGTGATCCTGGGATCGGACTTCTACGAGACGCAAGCGAATGTATCCGGCGGCCCGCCCATGGGGATCGGCGACGGCACGATCATCGAGTCGGCGATCATCGACAAGAATGTCCGCATCGGTCGTCGGGCACGCATCAGCAATGATCATGGATGGGAGTCGACCGCTGACAGCGGCCTTTTCATGGTTCGCGAAGGCGTGTCCATCGTGCCCAAGGATGCGATCGTGCCGGATGGATGGCTTCCTGAGCCCGGTCTTTCCTGAGTGGCTGTCTCGAGTCAGGTCGATCAGGGACTGCGTGCTCAGCCTCTCGAGTGCCTCAGGCCGCTCGCGGCAAACAGGATCCAGCCGGCGATCAGAAGAACGCCGCCGATCGGCACGACGGCACCGAGTATGCGAATCCCACTCAGGGCCATGGCAAATAAAAAACCGCTGAAGATGGCCGATCCGACGAGAAAGCACCATCCCGCCGTCAGAAGCCATTTGCGGCTTGCTGAAAAGCTCGTCATCTCGGCCGCAACGACGGCGATCAGGGCGGCGATCGCGTGAAAGAGTGCATAGCGGACCGCCGTTTCCCAATTGGCGGTCTGACCCGCCCTGTCGAGCGATTCCTTCAGAGCATGTGCTCCGAAGGATCCTGCCGTGACCGCAATCCCGCCGAGCAGGGCGGCGGTCGTAAACAGTGGACGGGCCATCTGAGGCATCCGACAGCAAGAGGATGACGAGAAAAAGTCAGGGCTTCTCCGTCCCCAGGATCCTGGCTTCCTCCTCCTCCTGAATGATGATCCGCGGCGTGACCATCATCATGAGGCTCTCGGTCGTTCGGCCAATTCCGACATTTTTGAAGAGACGATTGATGTAGGGAATCTTCGAAAGGATCGGAACACCGAATTCATTTCTGCCTTCCCGCAATCGCTTGATGCCTCCGAGAAGCACCGTTCCCCCGTCGGGTACGCTCACGGTCGTCGTGACCGTCGTGAAGATGAATTCCGGTAGCTGAATCGTCGTGCCGCTCGAGAGGACTTCGGCTTCGTTGGACTGTGCGGCACCGAAGTTGAGGCCGGCATTGAGAGGATTGGTGCCCACTGTCTCAACGTCAGCCCCGCTTTCCTCGTCGGTAGTCTTCGACCGGGTCGATCGTGTTCCTTCGAACTGAAATTCCTGCACACTCCCGATCGAAGAAAAGAAAGGTACGAGTGTCAGGCGAACGAATCGACGGTCATTGGAAACCACGGCCTGCACATTCACCGCCGTGCCCTCGGAGAGCACGGTAATCACCGGCTGTTGGGCGGCTGCGAAGTCGCCAACGACAGGTACGACGCTGGTGACGAAGGGACGCTGAATCGTGTCGGAGACGAAAGCGTTCTGACCGTTGAACAGGGTGACTTTCGGCGCCTGCATCACGTTACTGCGGGTGTTCCCCTGGGCTGCCTGGATGAGGTTGATGAGTGTTTGAAAGTCGGCTGCCCCTCCACCGACCGTCGGCGGCCCGAATGGAATGGATGGCGACGACCCCATCACGGGTTGGCCGCCGCCCTGCAACTGGATTTGCGCGAGGGCGGTCGGATGAATCGACGTCTCACCCCCCGTTGACGAGACACCATTGATGCCGGCCGGAGCAGCGACTGGCTGGGCCGGGCGCCCGCCCGCCTGCGGTAATCTTGAGTATCCATCGCGGAGTGCCCCGGTGAGCCCCAACCCATCGGAAGAGAAGTTGGGCACGGCGATGACGAGGTCCGCGACAGGATACGTGACGCTGTAGAACTCCCCCTTCACCAGGCGAGGACTTGTAACCTTCAACACTTCGTCACGGATGACGGTGTCCAGTTGAAGAGGTTCGAGCACGAGTTTCAGCGCACTCTTGAGCGAGATGGGCCTGTCGATCATCAGCGTGATCGCCGTGTCCGTGCCGACGCCCTCTCCATCGAGAGCGGGGCGGTCGAGATGAATCGGGATTCCAGCCTGCTTGCCGAGGTCATCGAGAACGGCGGAGAGGGGTTGATCGCGATGCGAGACCGTGACCGGCGTCGAAAGTTTTTTCTCGATCACCACTTCAGCCGGACTGGCACGCAATCGTCCTTCCGAAGCCAGTCGAGATCGATTCTTCGTCAGATCCTCCCAGCGATGCGTATCAGGAAACTCGATCGGGCCGACAAAACCCGCACTTGCACGCTCCGTATCCTCTGCATCCTCGAGGTAGGCAGCCTGCTTTGATCCCTCGATCGATCGTTGTGACTCGAGACGTCTGATCACGCGGCTCTGGGCGAGCAACTGTCGTGTCACCGGATTATCAGGCGAGAGTTGGGCCGCCTTCTTCGCGATCGCCTCCGCTTCCGCAAAACGGCGGGCATCGATCAGGTCATTGTACTCCTCGATCAGTAGGGCGAGCCTCTCCTCCGTGGCCGATTTCGCCGCCTGCCGCCGCTCAATGTCGGCCTCGATGGCGGCATTGCTTGCATCGAGTTCCAACTCCGATTGCCGCCTACCGGTCATCTGCTCGATATCTCGTTTGGTTCGAACGATTCGGCGGACGAGGCGATCGCGGGTTTCGGGTGAGATGTCCTCCGCAGCGAGGCGCTCGGCCGTTGCATCGAGCAAGCCAAGTGCCTCAGCGGGCGAGCGTTCCGCGAGCCTGCGTGCTTCGAGTTGCTTCGCGGCGACTTCGGCGGATAGCTGGGCTGCAAGAAGTTCGGGAGGGAGGCCTCGACCAACCGAATCGCCACCTTTCCCGACAGGAATAGCTCCGTCACGACCGGCGGGCGGTTGGACTTGAGAAGGCGATGCTACCGCATCCTCCTCAACGCGGGTGGCCCCATCGCGAGCCTGCGAAACGGCCTTTTCAATCAGTTCTCGCGCGGAAGTGACGCTGTCCGGAAGGTCATCATCCCCGAAAGCCGCCGTAACGGTGGAGGGTGCGATCAGCACGGTGACGATCAGGGTGCGTGAGAGCCAGGCCGCAGAGCGGTCGCCGAATCTCTGATTCGGGCTCCCTCTTCCGAGGATATGTGTCGAACGCGCCATGGCGGGGAACCCCTGAACCTGATGAGTTGTCGAACACGTGCTGTCGGACTGGGGAGTGGGAATACGAACCGACGCCAAGTGGGTCAAGATCGGGTCGCCCGGGGCTGTCAGCTTGGGAAGGCGAACGGATCAGTTCGCGATGAGGACGACTTGGACCCAAGCGGCAATGCCCCGGAGAAGCAGCTTCAACCGGTTGAAAACCATCTCATCCGCCAGGGATGCACCACGACCGCCAGCTACCTGAATGCCCCAGTTTCACATCGCCGCGTCGGACAGGCTGGGCTGAATATCAAGAATCCCTGGAGACAGGTCTCGAGGTTTCCGAGGGGCTCTCAACGCGAGAAATTGCTCGATCGATGGTATCGAGGAGTTGGTCGATTCTGAAGGGCTTGAAGAGAACCAGGTCGATGCCGGCCTGACGCGCCTTCACGATCGAGTGACCAGGGTCATAACCAAAGCCGGTCATCAACACCATCGGCACAGAATCAACGATCTCGCGGAGCCTGATGAGAAGCTCATAGCCCGTCATGTCGGGCAGGCGGATATCCGAAATCACGACGTCGTAGGGCTCCTGACCACCGCGGACCATCGACGTGGCCTCAGCCCCATCTCTCGCCGTTTCGACGATGCAGCCATAGCGTTCAAGGAGAGAGTGGGCTGCGGATCGGACTTGGCCATCGGAGTCGATGACGAGAATACGTCGGCCTGAAAGCCTTCCACGTCTTTCAGATTGACGGGCTCCCTGCCAGGCCGGTCCTCCCTGCCACCCCTGCAGTTGCGCCGCGGCGGGCGTCATCCGCTCACCGACCGTCTGGATCACCTGTTTGATATCCCTGGCGTTCCGGAGAATCCGTTGCAGTCGTTAGACGACCTCCGCGTCGTGGCCGATGTACCGTTACATGACACTCACCGCGTCATTTAAAATGTCATCGACCGGCAGGGCGACCGCTCCATGAATCGCCTCGACGCTCTCTGCGGCCGTACTCGCTTTCTCGGCCACGAGCAACTCGAGTGTGTTGAGAGCGGCGGCGACATCTCGCGAAAAAATCTCGAGGAACTGTAAGTCGGTTTCCTTGAAGCCTCCCGGTTCGGGGCTTTCGACATTGAACGTGCCGATCACCTGGTCGTGGAGCACAAGCGGTACGGTCAACGAGCTTTTCGCTCCCTTGCAGCCCTCCAGATAGAGCGGGTCCTTCGTGGTATCGCTGCACAGATAGCTGCGGCCCGAGGCGGCGACATACCCGGTCACCCCGTTCTTTTCCGGACGTGCGAAAAGAATCCTCGACTCCGCTTCTGGCTGCATGCCCTCGGCAAGCAATGGCTCCAATCGGCCGGTGTGGGGATCAAGAAGACGGATCTCCACGACGTCGAACTGCAGAAGCGCCTTCGAATAGTGGATGATGTTGCTCTTGAGCAGCTCGATTCGTTCCTCGACGGTCATGTCGGCCAACTCGTCCGGGGACAGATCCGCCAACTGTTGTCCGGCCTGATGAATCGCAGCCCGTTTCTGCTGTTCAAGGATGTCGACCGTTACATCCCGCACCGTCACCAGCACGTGAGCGGGCAGGGGCGTTGCGCGAGGAACCTCCGCGGAAGTCCGGCTGCTTGGCATAAAGCGCGCGTCCGCCCCGAATCCAACTGGAACGGCATGCACATGAAAGTAGCGGTGCTCGCCGACCCTCAGCGTCGAAGAACTCATTCGACCGGTCGATATCGCCGTGTGAAACGGACAGAAATCCGGGCCGAGGATCTCGGGGCCGCCGATCGCAGCGTAAAAGTTTTTTCCAGCCGCCGATTCGAGCCCACACCACTCACGGAATCTCGGATTACACCACCGCACCGTATTTTCCGCGTCCAAGAGCGCGACACCGTCCGGCACCGCCGCGAGGATCGCTTTGTCGCGAAGCAGCGATGAAAGGAATTGTGAGTCCTGAACCAACCTGCCTGTGAGAACAACGGCATCGAAAGGTTCGGCCACGATCCGCGACACGGCGGCGGCGAATGTGGTGACCTCCTCCACTCGGGCACCCTGAGCCCAGGTCAGGCCGGGTGGCAGGCCCCATGATCGCGCCCGTTCGGTCGAATCGAGGGGATCAGACGTCTCGGTCATCGAGGGTTCTCGAGAGATGTCTTCATCGCCCGCGTTCCACTGATCCGCTTCGGGCTTCGGATGATCCGCCTCGGGCTTCGGATCCTGAGTTTGGGAATCCGGACGCGGCTCGATCGATCCAAGATCTCGAACGATCAGGAGGCTTCGGGACTGCGAACGCTTCGACGCCATCCGACCTCCTGACCTGGGGATCCCCTGACCGCCATGGGCCCGGGACGTCGAGTGGCGAAAACGCGGCCGACTCTGAACGGGTTCGGACCCGAGTTACGCCGAAACGTCGAGCAGGATTCCTTCGATCGCAGTATAAAACGCCTCGGTCTCCGACGCCACGCACGTCAGGCGCATTGCGTTGCTTACGCGAACCACCCTCCTATACTCCGTTTCAGGAGAGCGTCCCCGTGTCCGGAACGAAAAACCTGTCCAAGAAGCCGTCCACCCCACACAGCATGTCAGGCAGGAATGCCGCGACCGAGGGGGGGATGGAAGCATTTCTCGGGCGGCATCAGTTTTTAATTTATCGGTTGTTCTCACTGTCGGGCCTCGTGCCCGTGGGAGCGTTTCTCGCCGTTCACCTGGCTACCAATGCGTCAGTGCTCGCCGGGCCTGAAGTTTTTCAGTCGAGGGTGGACATGATCCACTCCCTCGGGCCTCTTCTCCCGGCGGTGGAGTTGCTCTTCATCTTTCTGCCGATCCTCTTCCATGCAGCCGTTGGGTTCGTGATCGTCGCTGGTGGGCTTCCAAACGTGGGCAGTTATCCGTATGTCGGCAACCTTCGATACACGCTGCAACGCGCAACGGGAATGATCGCATTCGCGTTCATCGTGTGGCACGTCTGGCAACTGCATGTGATCGGAAGTCCTTTCGGCGGTGGAGCATTCGATCCGCACCAGGCGTCGAGCACCGCGGCGACCGCGATCCGGCCAATCCTCGTTTCGATTCTGTATGCGATCGGAGTCCTCTCGGCCGTCTTTCACTTTGCGAATGGTTTGTGGACGCTTGGCATCACGTGGGGCGTGTGGACGAGTCCTGCAGCGATGCGAAGGGCCAACTGGCTGAGCGTGATCGTCGGCGGGCTGCTGGCGATCGCTGGTCTCGGGGGTCTGGTCGGAATCCGCTCGGTCGATGTGACGGCCGCGCGTGCTGTCGAAGAACGTCTGGACAAGGCCAAGCGTTTGCTCGAAGGAGAAGCTCCGCTCGATCGTGACTCCTCCTCCCCGATTCATCCCGCAGTCGACCGAGGGGCTGGCAATCGTGTCGATGCGCGTGCAAATGAGAAGATGACGCCGTCGCAGTGACCGAAAATAAGACGCCGTAGCGGCAGATAGGTGGCTGTTCAGGGCGTTCGAGCGGAAGGAGAAAGCAATGCCGGATCAATCGCGAGTGCTCGTCATCGGCGGTGGCCTGGCGGGGCTCTCGGCGACCATGCGTCTTGCGGAATCGGGCATCTCCGTGGATTTGGTCAGCCTCGTTCCGGTGAAGCGTTCCCACAGCGCCTGTGCCCAGGGGGGCATCAATAGCGTCAATGCGCTGACCCGGCAGCAGGGGGACAACGAGTGGAAGCACTTCGACGACACGGTTTATGGGGGGGATTTTCTCCAGCATCAGCCTCCAGTGAAGGAGATGGCCGACGGGGGGCCTCGCATCATCGATTTGATGGATCGGCTTGGAGTGCCCTTCAATCGAACGCCGGAAGGGTTTCGTGACCAGAGGCGATTCGGGGGAACCCTGTACAAGAGGACGGCCTTTGCCGGCGCTACGACGGGCCAACAACTTCTGTATTCACTCGACGAGCAGGTGCGTCGTTACGAGGTGGACGGTCGGGTGAGCAAGTGGGAGTTTTGGGATTTCCTCTCACCGGTCCTCGATGAATCGGGTCGTTGCCGCGGAGCGATCTGCCAGGATCTGGTGACGATGCAGTTCCGCGAGTTCCCCGCCTCGGCCGTCGTGCTCGCGACCGGTGGGTGTGGACTTGTCTATGGGCGATCGACCATGTCGATGGCGTGCACCGGCAGCGGGGTCAGTCGCGCGTACCAGGCCGGTGCGGCGTATGGGAATGGTGAATTCATTCAGGTGCACCCGACGGCGATTCCGGGGGCCGACAAGTTGCGACTCATGAGCGAGAGTGCACGAGGCGAGGGGGGGCGCGTCTGGGTCCCCCGAAAACCTCAGGATTCCCGGGATCCGCGGGATATCCCCGCGTCGGACCGCTACTACTTTCTCGAAGAGCGCTATCAAAAGTATGGAAACCTCGGTCCCCGTGATATCGCGACGCGTGAAATATTCGACATCTGCACGAGCGACGGGCTTTCGGTCGAAAAGGGGCGGCTGTGTGTCTATCTGGACCTGACGCACATCCCGAGGGAAACGCTCGACAAGAAACTTGGCGGCATTCTGGAGATCTATGAAAAGTTCCAGGGGGTCGATCCAAGGGTCGTTCCCATGAAGATTTTCCCCGCCGTTCACTACTCCATGGGGGGCCTGTGGGCCGACTATGAGAAGAGCGGCGATGGAGGACTCGTCGAGGGTTCTCCTCGGAATCAGCGGACGACGATTCCCGGGCTCTATGCAATCGGTGAATGTGACTATCAGTACCACGGAGCCAATCGGCTGGGTGCCAACTCACTGCTCTCCTGCATTTTCAGCGGTTTGTTCGTGGCGCCGAGCCTCGTGGCGTCCTTCGATGAACCTGGTGCCAGGGCCGCCGTCTCGTCGCGTCTCTTCGAGTCCGCTCGTCGTCGTGAACAGGAAAAACACGCGAAGCTAATCGGCCGTCGTGGTGGGCGGGGAAATCCCTATGCCATCCATGCTGAACTCGGCGAGGTGATGACACGGGCTGCGACCGTCGTTCGTCGAAACGATCAACTTACCGAGGCGTACGATCGTGTCTGCGAACTCGAGGAGGCCTGGCGGGTCTGTCCGGTGTCCGACACTGGCAACTGGACCAATCAAAACGTCGTATTCTCCAAGTCGCTCGGGGATATGTTTCCGGTTGCCAAGTTGATTCTCAAGGGGGCGTTGCTCAGGGACGAGTGTCGTGGAGCCCATTTCAAACCGGAGTTCGCCATGCCCGGGATCGCCGCGACGGAACCCTCGGAGCAGCGGCGAGAGGCACATGCGTGGTGTGATCGGTTCGAAGAAAATACGCGGCGTTGGCTCAAGTCGACGATTGCCAGGCCGGGAGCGGATGGACACCCCGAGATCACCTACGAGGACGTCGATACGTCACTGATCCCACCGAGACCACGCCTATACGGTCTCGTCGGAGGCGACGTCATCGAACAGGTCTGGAAGGAGCGATCATCGGTCGAGCCGGTGTCCGTCGGTTGATGATTCGTGGCATCCGAGCGATAGGCTCTTCATCAAAATGCATTATGTCACAGTCGAGGGTAAGTGATGATCAGCGTGGTTGACGATCATGGCGGTGGATCGACGAAATCGGAGGCGCGCACGGTTCGCGTACGAATCCTGCGACAGGATGCCCCCGGCCAGCCGAGTTACTGGGAGCGTCATGAGATTGCCTACGAGCCCAACATGAACGTCATCAGCGTCCTGCAGCGGATCGCGGCCCAGGCCCGATCGGCTGACGGACGCGGTGTGGCACCCGTCGCATGGGACTGTAACTGTCTCGAGGAGGTTTGTGGATCGTGCACCATGCTCGTGAACGGTCGTACGCGCATGGCGTGCACCGCACTGGTCGACAAACTGCTTTCTGAGAACGATCCGGACGGCGGTGATCGCGGCGAGATTGTCCTCGAGCCAATGAGCAAGTTTCCCGTCGTGAGGGATCTGGTGGTCGATCGACAGCGGCTGTTTCGGTCCCTCGAGCGGGTGAAGGCCTGGGTTCCCGTCGACGGTTCCTACGATCACGGTCCGGGCCCTAGGATCTCGCCCGAGGATCAGCAGGATGCCTATCCTCTCGCCACCTGCATCAGTTGCGGTTGCTGTGTCGAGGCATGTCCCCAATTCACGAAGATCGAAGTGATTCGACGAGAGGGGGAGTCCGATCAGGATCTCGCCGCTCGCAAAACGACCGCCTTCGACAAGGGTTTTATCGGTCCGCATGCGATCAGTCAGGCGATGCTGTTCAATGGACATCCGACCGGTCGAATGATCGCCGACGAACGATTGGAGGCGTTGACCGCTCGGGGTGGTATCCAGATGTGTGGAAATGCCCAGAATTGCGTCGCAGTGTGTCCGAAGCAGATACCCCTGACGCGGTCCATCGCCCGAGCCGGTAGGGCCGCGACGCTGTGGGCCATCAAGCGGCTGTTCGACCGTTAATCCCTCCACTTTCCCCCCGGCTCCGTGATTGGTACGATTCGAGCCTTCAGAGTTCAATCTGGAGAGCACGAAGGGTCTGGCCGAGCTGTGGAACCGAATTCGAGACGGCGTCCTGAAAGGACGCGAGGGCGTTCCGCAGGAGGCAAGCCTTCGCTTGGACGAACTCATGCATCGCAGGAGCAGTTCTCCGGCGACGCTTCGGTCCCTCGCCGTGTGCCATCAACGCCTCCGCCACCGGCGATCGCCCCTGCGGGAGGGCCTTCCTTTCGTGAGCTTGGTCTGTCTGAAACGACGCTCGCCGCCGTCGATCAGGCCGGCTATTCGACCGCAACTCCCGTTCAGGCGGGCCTCATACCGAAGGCGATTCGTGGCGGCGACGTACTGGGCCAGGCGAGGACCGGAACGGGTAAGACTGCCTCGTTCGTGATTCCAATTTTGGAAAGGCTCTCCGTGGCATCCGGTCGAGGCGCCGGTCCCCGGGCGCTCGTTTTGGTTCCCACGAGGGAGTTGGCTGTACAGGTCCGGGACGAGTTCGAAAAACTCTCGGTGGGTTCGCGGCATCATTGCGTCGCGGTGTACGGCGGGAAGCCGATCAAGGGACAGATCGACAAGCTTGCTCGGAGGCCGGCCGTGGTCGTGGGCACCCCCGGTCGGGTACTCGACCACATGAGTCGGGGGACCATTTCCCTCGGTGATCTCGAGATCGTCACGCTCGACGAGGCCGATCGCATGCTCGATATCGGATTCCGTCCAGATATCGAAAAGAT
>JBJTBB010000079.1:0-7070 GCA_046091125.1 Planctomycetaceae bacterium | reverse complement strand
GTGCCAACGCAGTTCGCGATCCGGCTCGGCCGCGACGACGAGGTCGTTGACTCGATCACCATCGATGTCGGCCAGGGTCATCGCGAGGCGGCCGGCCAAACGGATCGGTTCCTCGTCGGTCATGAGCGGCGTCGACGCTGCGAAAACGGGCGCATCGTTCCGGCCGACGTTCCGCCGCCACGAGACCAGTCCTTGGCATGCGACCACGAGGTCGATCAACCCGTCGCCGTCGAGATCGCTCAACCTCGGCACGACGGATCCGCCGCCGTTTGGCGTTGGATTGCCATCGGTCGGTGCGTCTCCGGCGATGTTGATCGGCGAGAGTCCGCTGAAGCGAGTGGTCGTGATCGGCCGATCCGCTGGAGTCACCTGAACGTTCACCCGCCCGGTCGCCCGACCGCCGCGATCGTCGGTGATGACATAGTCGAATGCATCACGTCCCACGAAACCCGTCGTCGGCTCATAGTGAAAGCGACCATCGGCCTCCTGCTGCACGTGACCGTGTGCCGGCTGCATGACACCGCCCACGCTCACACGATCCATCTCGACGTCAAAGACGCCGAGAAGCACGCTGGGCGAAAGTCCCGCCCGATCGGACTCGACCACAAGGGATCTGGGCACCGGCACCGGCGGGACATTGGGAAATGAATCGGGCAGGATCGTGGTCGTGACGCTCGCGTCCGATGCTTCTGGGGCGGCGACACCGGGAACGGTGAACCCGCATGCGAACGCGACCACCATCATCGCGGGTAGCAGGAGCGTCTCTGGGTGTCTGATGCTCATGGCATGAGCGTATCAGCCCCGTGGGCCGCTTGTCCGCGCTCTGGCATGTGGACCCTGCCCAGCACCGGCAGGGACGCGCCGAAGAGCGCCGCCACGCACACCACGACGTCATTGGACCTCAGACGCGTGCCGGAAACGAGGTCTCAACAGTCGCTGCATCGCCCAAGGCGACGCAGTATCCACCAATGGTGGTTCACCCTGACGATCCATCAACAGCCCGGGCGACGGCGGAGGGCACGCCGCGACAACGGACTGCCGTGCCGTCAGCGGTCCAGCAGACTGTGCGCTCGACCGCGGACGAGACGCGCGGCGGCCACCGCCGGCCGCGCCCACCATGGAAAGGAAAAACCGCTGGCATGTAGAAACGCGACCAGATCGGACTCATTGGCCGTGCGCCGTGGTCCGATCGCCAGCCATAAGAGGCGGCCGATCGCATAGCTCCGGCCGGCCCGCCAGGCATCCATGTCGACGGTTGGCGAGACCGCGTCGAGACGCCCCACGGCCTCCGCATGGAGGAGGAGTCGGGCGCACTTGTAGCATCGGCCGCAGTTGAGCGCCCTGCGGTCGTTGCGAAAGCCACGCATACAGACCAGCAGATCGCCGCAGAGCCGATCATCGGCGATCACCTCGCGGGTCTTCTGCAGCCGTGTCGCCGCGCCGCCGAACGACCTCCAGCGGACGCCTGGCGTGTCGAACAGCGGTAGGATCTGCGAATCGAGCGCGGAAATTCCGCTGAACCGAGTGCGGCGGGGTGATCGGCCCACCTCCTCGCTCGAAGCGTAGTGAACCAGGTCGAAGAGGTGGTCGAGGGTCATCGTCGCCGCCACATTGCGCAGCGTGTGGCAGTGGGTGAACGGCATGCCGCGGTAGGCCTCCGTCAGGATGCAGCGGGAACCGACGAGAGGTAGACCGAGCCGTTCCGCCACCCGACGGGAGTGGGCCACCTGCTCCGCGAAGACATGATCGTCGTCGCCATGGGCACCGACGTGGTGGTGCAGGAAGATGCGGATCCGTAGCGGATCGGGCACATCGTCGGCGAGCAATCGATGTCTCACCAGATGCATGCTGTCAATGCCACCACTCATCCCGGCCCCCGCCCCGCGGGGCTCGTCCGTCCGTGGTCTCTCGGCGCGACCGTCGGCCTCGACGGACACTCTACGCCACGCTGGATCAAGCAGACGGATCACATCCTGAACCGGCCCCTGCAACGAGTCGAGAAGTGTCTCTTCGACGGATCCCTCGACGACGAGCGGTTCACCACGCAGCATCGCCGGCAGAAGCATCGCCACGGCGAAGGCATCGAAGGTGTCGCTGCGGTCCCGAAGCGCGGGATGATCGCCGAAGCGGGAAAACCTGATTCTCTTCTCTCCGCCGTCGAGCCTCACCAGAGCGGAAACGTCGAAGCCTTCGGCGACGTCTTGGGTCTCGAGGTTGCGGATGACAATTGCCATGGGATATCTGTTCTTTTCAAATATGTGACATGGAGGAGCGCGTTGGCTGCTAGAACCGACGGTGACAGTAACGCACCGCTCGTGTGGGTGGCAAGTCGGCGGCCGACGCTCACAGCAAGCATTCTCACCCGGGCTTTTCATAGGCCAAGCGGCAGGATCTGCTGGGAAGTTTAGTGCGCCGCCGCGAGTGCCGGATCGTCCAGTTCGAGCCGATACAGCACCTGGTTGTAGTCGTACCGAGCCACGGGCGCCGGCTTGTCCGCGAACTGCTGAGTGAACGTAGCCTCGAAGATGAGCGTCGGTGAGTCCGGTTCGGTGAACTCGGGGTGGAGTCGTGGGTTGTAGAACGTGTAGTTGTCGTGGGAGACGATCTTCACGGCCGGCCCCCACGGCCCGAGCGCAGACTCGGCTTCGGCATACCAGATCTCACCGAAGGCGGAGGGCTTGCCAAACTTCTCCATGAAGACGGCCACCCAGCGATGACGCCAAGGATTCCAGGCGATCGAACCGGAGTGCGGCACGACCGGTTGACCGCTCGCGTCATGAAGGCGTCGAGGTGCTTCGAGCGGCTCCCAGGTCGCCGGATCGGCCCAGGCCTCGAACGTCGCCGGACAGCGGATGGCAGGAAATGGATTTCCAAAAAGCAGCCAAGACTTCCCACTGGTATCCGTCCACTCGACCGCATGGCCCTCGAGCAATGGCTGCTCGCGCGGCCTCTGACCAGATTGCTCCCACAGAACCGTCCTTTCCGAGAATGCCTTTTGCTCCGGTTCCCACACACACAGCCCCACCCGATACGCTTCCAGCGGGGGCTTGATCTTCATGAACGTGCCGACGAGACGGGGCACGCCGGTGGCATCCGGTACACGGGCAAGACCTGTCACCCACGTCGGTCCTGTACCCGGCATTTTGGCGATCGGCTTCGGCGCGCCGGCGGCGTCACGGTAGAAGTTGAATGGCATCCGTACCGGAGGCTCTAGGCAGTCGAGCGGGCGGAGCGGCGTGTGGGCCGCCGTACCGTCGAAGACTCCGAGTGGATACTTTGCGAGTGACGTGTCGCCCCAAAGCCAAAACAGCCGCCCATCAAAGACCGCATTCTGCACGCTGTCGCAGCCGACGATCCCCGACTCGCACCAATCCTTGTCCTCGCCGAGTTTGCGACTCTCACCGAATACTCCGGCGCCGGTGATCCGCCCGAGCCGCTTGGCGACGATGCGGCGATCGACCTGCACCCGGAGGCGCCCTCCGGGCTGCGGTGTGAAACGGACCCCTTCGAAACCGAATCCGTCCCTGGGAACACCGTAGCCGAATCCGCGGATACCGCACCACGTCTCCTCGCCCATCGATTCGGGCAGGTCGCAGGCGATCAACCCGGCGTTGTCAGATACGAACGTCACGCCATGAACGGTCCGAAGTTCGACGAGCGGTACCGGCCAACCGTTCTCCCTGTCGATGATCTCGATTCGGAACGGGTCCGTGGCCCCGGCCCGTCCGACGGCGACCACACCACACCACGCGACAAGCAACGGCACCCTGCCCCGCCCGGCCTGCACGAACACGACTCCACACGCCGCGCTGATGACGGAATGGAGAATCTGCCAGATGAGGCTGATCGTCCGCGTTGCCGGCGTCCACGACGGCTTGGCCAGGCTCTGATACCAGTCCATCCACGGAACGTCGCACATGGAGTCGCTCACCCGATGTCGGCACACCCACCCAGTCCGCACTGCGGGCGACCTGTAACGCCGTAAGCAAGCGGACATGAGGGACCGTCTCCTGATTGTGCGTCAGCCGATCGGCACGGTCACGGTTCCGCCGAAGCCGTCGGCGATCGTGACGGTGAAGGTGTCGGTGAGATCGGTCGCCGTCGCCCCGGGGGCGGCCGCCACTTGCCGGGCCACCGCCATCGAAGTGTAGGTGAAGAACATGCAAGTGATGTCGACCGCGTTGCCGATCGTCGTGAAACTCAACGTGACGCTTCACGTGGCGTGCCACGTGATGACACGGTAGGTCAGCGGATCGTGGTTTGGGCCTCTTCGAGCGAGTGGAACGGATTGGTCGCCGCCCCCTGGGAGTGTCCGTCAACATCGGGTTGTCGGGCTGCACACAAATGATCGATTGCCAGTGCGGGCTATGCGATCGAGGGTGGATGACAACGCGCAGAAAAACTGCGCTCACTTCACGGGCACCGTGTTTGATCCACAGATCGGGCACTTGAAGATCGGCTGAGTCTTTTCAGAGATAACCCCACACTTCGAACTTGTGCATTTCCGCTTGTAGGTTTTTGTTGCTGAGATTGGTGCAGTCTCCGGCGTGCTCGCCGAAACACCGACTGTGAAAAAGGCGGAAATGGCCAGGAATCCGACAACCAAAACGAATCCAGCAAAAGCGGAGGAGGACGAACGCATTTTCAGGTACTCCGTTGGCGGCACGTCCGTTCGAGGGCTCCAATGACGGACCCTCTGGTTTGTGAGGGTACACCCTAGCCGAAGGGCTATCGATGATGGCCCGTCTTGAGGCACTTCCGGGAGGATTTCCGAACTGGAGGGCGGCCCGTGACGCCGCGTGCTCACGTTCATGGTTCGTCCTCTCGCTCGCGGGCCATTCGTCTGGGCGTCATTGGCACCATGCCGCGGGCGTCATGGGCCCACACGAACCCCGATGGGCACGTCCGCGAAGGTGAGCGCGGCGATGCCGTTCGTTCCGGAGAGGATGTCCGCCTGCTGCCAGTCAACGAGGCCCTTGAGATACGTGATCGACGCGGCAGTCGCCGCGTCGGGAACCTGGAGCGTAATCGTGTTTCCGGAAGCCGCTCCGGAGGTCACGCTGCCGCATGCGGCTCCGACGGCATCCGCGAGGTACAGCATCTTCAGTGCGCCGGAATTCCAGGCGACGTTCTGATCAAACACGAGGGCAATCTCGTTTTTCGCCGCCGTGGTGAAATAAGCTTGCCGGAGGTTCGGCGCTGTGAGTTGTGCCGCCGAATTCACTCCATAGACATCTTGTTCGACGAGGGGACCGATCAGGTCCGAGAATCGCTGGTAGCCCTCGGGATCGTAGTGGCAGCCTGATCCGGGCACGATGCCATGCGTGCTCATGATCTTCATGTTCGAGTAGAGACGCGGCAGCGTCCGCTGGACCTCGCGCAGCTGGTCGTTACGCGAGGTGTCGCCGCAGGCGGCCGGCCAGATCTGGAACAGGTAATAGTTGCGGAGGTTCGGAAAGTCCTGCTTCCAGGCGGCGGAAATGTCCACGAAGTATTGCTGGTAAAACTTGTAGTCGTAGTCCGAATCGATGCCGCCGGAGCCTTGGTTCTGCTCGCCCTGGTGCCAGAAGAGGCCGCGGATGCCGTGGTTGAGCTTGGCTTTGGTCACGCGGTTGGAGAGGTTGGCGTAGATGGCATGCACGTTGGCCTCCCCGGGCAGCCCATGTTCCGCGGGATTCGGGCGGTGCTGGTCGATGCGGGTGCCGCCGACCGCGCCGTTGATGATGCAGATGGGCATCCTGTGGTTGGCGACGAGGCGATTGGCGAGATACCAGCCCCAGAGGCCGAGCTGCAGGTCATTGCCCTTGCTGACGGCATGCCCCCAGCCGGAGGTGAGGCCGTAGGTGCGGACCCACTTGGTGGTGGTGGTCGTGTCGTTGGGCGCGGCGTTGTCGGTGGCGAGCGCGTTCGATTGCCCTTCGATGATGAAGGCATCGCCGCAGACGAGGTCGGTGACCGTGGCGACGTCACTATCCACGCCGCCGGTGGTGGTGCCATACACGACGCGATAGGTGTTGAGACCAGCGGTGATGGGGGCGGTGAACGCGTATGCCCCGCCGACGAGCGCCTGGCGGCGGGTGGTTTCGAGGGTTTCGACACCGCCATCGGGCTTTTTGTAAACCTTGAGGAACACGGTGTCCGGCGTGCCGCTTTCGGTGCCGTTGTAGTAGATGGTGCCGAGTCCAGTGTTGGGATCGCGGGCGAAAAACTGTCCGTTTACGGGTTTGTCGTCCTTGCCAGGCGTGCGCTCGACCCATGGATCGCTGGCGGGCTCCTGCACCGTGATGGTTTTCGTGGCGGTGACGGGGGCGCCGCCGTTGTCGATGGTGAGGCCGACCGTCATCGGGCCGCTACCTTGCGAGCGGGTGAGCGTGAGCGTGCCCTTGTTCTCCTGCTTGATCACCGCCACGCCGCTGACGGCCCAAGTGTGGGTGAGCGTGCCGAAGCCGGCTTTCTGCATCGCGGCGAGGTTGTCGATGGTGGCGGTGACGGTCATCGGCGTCCGCCCATCCCACGAGGTCGTGGAGGGAACGAGGGTGAAGACCGGATCGGGAATCGTCTCGGTGATCGTGACGGGGATGTCGACGGACTTCGTTTCCGTCGGATAGACCCCCTGGAACTGGATCACATAGCGATGGTCGCCGGTCACCCGGCCGGCGGTCACCGGCAACGCGAAGGTGTCGCTCGCCAGCACCGCATCCACGCCGCCCTTCTTTTCGACCCAGTAGACCTTCTGGGCGCCGCCGGCCTTGGCGGTGAGGGTCGCGACGGCATTCTCGTCGATGGTAAGCGTGGCAGGGGCCACCGAGAACGTGGAGCCGGGCTGCACCAGATTCCCCACGAGCGTTTGCTGGGGTTTCTGATTTTCATACTCGAGCTTGATCCAGTCGGCCGAGCGGGCGACGTTGGAAAGCCGCACCTCGTCCATGTCGCCAACGAACCGGTAGCCGTTGTACCAGCCACCCAGCCGCATGATCGATGGCGGGACGATGTTCATCACGACGCCGGCCGAACCGTCGAGCATGCCATCGACGTAGATTCGCGCCGTTCCGGGCGTGCCTGCGGAATAC
>JBJTBB010000078.1:0-3365 GCA_046091125.1 Planctomycetaceae bacterium | reverse complement strand
CGTGAAGCCCTTCGATCTCGATCGTGTCAGCGCCGTGATGGCGACCGCGATCGCGGTGAACGCCTCGGATCGGTGCGCATCGCCTGTACAGGCGGAGGGCCCGCTGCTCGTGGGATCGTCGCCGGCGATGCAGGAGGTCTTCAAGCGGGTGGCGCTCGTCGCCCGGACGGGACTGCCGGTCCTCGTCACCGGACAGACCGGCACCGGCAAGGAGCCGGTGGCCCGGGCCATCCACTCCCATGGAACGAGGGCCCGCGGACCGTTCATCGCCACCAATCTCGCCTCGCTTTCGGGATCCGTGATCGAAAGCGATCTGTTCGGGCATGTTCGCGGTGCCTTCACGGGGGCGACCGTCGATCGCAAGGGCTACTTTGAATTGGCCTCCGGCGGCACGATCCTGCTCGACGAAATCGGAGAGGCTCCACCCGAGGTCCAGGTGAAACTCCTGCGGGTGCTCGAGCAGCGGGAGATCGTGCCTGTCGGCTGCGGTGAGCCCTGTCCGGTGGACGTGCGGGTGATCGCAGCGACTAATCGCGACCTCTCCGAGTCGCTCGCCCAACGAACCTTCCGTGAGGACCTTTTTCACCGCCTGAATGCCTTCCCGATCCATCTGCCGACACTCGAGGACCGGCTCGATGACGTGCCCTCGCTCGTGGCTCGCTTCGTCGCAACTTCCAGGCCGTCCGCTTGCGGCGTGACGGAGGCCTTCCTGACCGCCGTCGTCGGACGCCGCTGGCCGGGTAACGTGCGGGAACTTCGTCACGCGATCGAGCATGCGTGTGTGATGGCCCGCGGAGGGCTGCTGCAGCCGGAGCACCTCCCTCCCGCGGTCGGCGGCATCCGTGCGGACGGACCGGCGCCATCCCTCACGGAAGCGGTCCGGCGACGACTGGCCGATCTACTCGTGGAGTGCCCCACCGGTGGCGACCTGTGCAGTCGCGTCGTCGCGGAGGTGGAACGGACCCTCGTCGAGCAGGCCCTGGAGCAGACGGATGGCAACCGAACCGCCGCGGCGAGACTTCTCGGGATCGACAGGGCGACGCTCCGGGGACGGCTCCCAGCCGAGTGACGTCCGTCTACCTCTCCATGTGTTCTTTCCCTCTCCCCACTTCATTGAACGCACGCGATGCCGTCTTCACTTCCGCCGTCGTCTTTCGGCATCGTCATCGATGCCCTCCTCGAGGGTCCACTGCCGCCGCTCGATGCGGGCGTTCCCACAAGCGATCGGCGGGAGCGACTAGCGTCGCTGACCGCATCCGAGCTTTGCGGCGGATCCGTGCACGATCGCGACGCGGCAGATGCATGCCTGGCAGCACTGTGGCTCCGGAATGGCTTTCTCGAGGAATCGCACACCATCTCTCAGCATCTCAGCACGCGCGAGGGCAGCTGGTGGCACGGAATCATGCATCGTCGCGAGGGCGACTTCGACAACGCCACCTACTGGTTTCGAAGAGTGGGCGACCATCCGCTCCTGCCTCGCCTGGGGCGATACATCGCCAGACTCGTGCCCGAGGGAGCCGCCACCGGCAAGGTCGCCTTCCTGGGATCGGGTGAGCCCTGGGATCCCTGCAGATTTACGTCGCTGTGCGCCATGGTTGCGACCGTCGGATCTGCCGGACGATCGCATGCGGACGCGGCGGGGGCATTGAAGACGCTCTTCTGCCGCGTGGCCGATGCTGAATGGCGGATGCTGTTCGCCGAATGCCTCGCGCGTGCGTGCGGCTCGTCGTAGCCGCCCTGAAGGACAACCGGCCGCGATGATGGAATCCGGCCTGATACGCGCTCGACGTCGTCGCCTCAGTCGCCACCATTACGGGTGCACAACGACCGATACAGCGTCTCGTCGATCGCATCGGCGATGAATTCCACATGTCCATCGCAGAAGACGACGTTCACGCCGGCACCATGGCGGCTCGAAAAGTCTTCAAAGTGACGTTCCGCGGGATCACCATTTGGTGGATGGTCCCCTGATGCGACCACTCGGGCCATCGACTCACACACACCCTCGTGCATTCCCGCCCAGACACTTCCTCCCATTCGAGAATCCCGCTCCCCAACGGCGATCGTTTTGGAGAGGCCGTCTGGAATGTGCGACAGCGGCATTCGGCTATTGGCGAAGAATACTCAGTCGCTCCGATATGGATCACCCTGACCGTGTTCGTGCTCTTCGTGCTCTTCGTGCTCTTCGTGCTCCTCCTCCCCTTCGTGACCACCGAGAGAGAGCGTGCCGTACATGCCGAGATAGTTCGACCGAGCGAGTCGCACGGCACCTGGACTCATATCAGGAAGGTTGTGGGAGCAGGAGGCAGCATCCCCAAGCGCAAAGACGTTGCCGGAGGGCGGCGCGTCGGATGGGCATAGAAATGCCGGTACGACCCGCTCGCGGACCGTGGACAGAGAGGCCGCGATCGGCTGCCGGAGGTCGATCAACGAAAATGTGGCTTCCTCCTCGAGCATCGGCAGGATCCGAGAGGCCCAGCCCCAGCCGACGCCCTCATCCGCATGCTCGGCTTCGCAGAGCCAACCCTCCGGGAGGAAGCGTCGCCCGTCGTGGAAGTTCTGCAGGGCAACTCCCACCTGGCGAAGGTTGTTGCCACACTGCGACCGACGGGCCGACTCACGGGCAGCCTGCACGGCCGGCAGCAGGAGACCCACGAGGGCCCCCACGATTGCGATCACGACGAGGAGTTCCACGAGCGTGAATCCGCGATCCCTGAAGCGAATGTTTGTCATGGTGTTTGCCCCCGGGAACGACCATCTCTCCCAAATGTCACGATGTTTCCGACTCCCACCGGAGACGTGTACTGGAAACCGAAACCTTTAGCAACTCTTCTGCAAAAAACCTGGTCCAGTCGGCCTGAGGACCGGGCGATCGACCCGATCTGACTGGGACGGCGACCATCACACTCGATCTCGCTCGTCACTCGGCGACGGTCAGCAAACGCATCTCGACCAACTACCAACTACGGCCTAACCGGCCAGATCGAGAGGAATGACATTCGCGGGCTTCGGCTCGACGATCACCTTCAATCCCGAGGTTTCAGCTGAGCCGTACTGTTTGGGGAAACTGTTCTTGGGTGTTGGTAACGGTGCACTGGGTGGGACGTACTCGCCCTCTGTGCTTCCGGCAGGCTTCGGGACCTCGAATCTTGTGACGGTCACGACATGCTCTCCCGCGACGGCTCCGTCGCCCTTGGAGAACGTGGTGAGTTCGAACTGACCCTGTGCATCCGTGATACCAACGGCCGAAGGCCCGCTCGAGGGAGAGAAACTCACCGTCGCCCCCTCGACGACCTTGCCCTCGAGCGTCTGCCTGCCGGATGTCGTGAATGTCTGAGGCCGGTTGGGATCTCGGGGGGAGCCGC
>JBJTBB010000077.1:0-11762 GCA_046091125.1 Planctomycetaceae bacterium | reverse complement strand
TCGCCGGTGATGACCCAGGTCGTGGCCTTGCCGAGCGTGCGGTCGCGGGCGATCGGGCTGGTGATCACCTCGACCGCACGACGGCTCGCGGCGGGCTTGGGTTTCCTGGGTGACATGACGCCGAACATGTTCCACAATCATCGCCGGAGATCAAGCATCATCGCGAGGTCGCGGAGCCGTATCCCGACGCTTTACCGGCCAGCCTGACCGACGTTCATCATCATGAGCCAAGCGAGCGTCGAAAGAGATCGTAGACGAGGGCCAGTCTCGCGACCCCGAATCCCAGTCCGGCGAACTGCTTCTCGAAGATCTGGCGATCCGAATCACGATCGATGTTCTCGACATACATCAGGGGATTCACATTCGGGCCGACGACGCCTGCCGAAGCGATCTCGATCGCTTGTTCCTGATCCACGTAATAGAGCTCGAACTTGTTGGTGTTGGCTTCGTCCAGCGTGTCGTAGAACGATTCCGTCACGGGATAGCCCGTGACGGCCACCCACGAGGGCTTGGCCAGGCGAAAGGAGTCGACACTGAAGCGATGGAAGGGCACCCTGACGACCCCGATGGAAGACAGCGGGGGCAGGTCGAGCGATCGTTCCGCGTACCGCAGCAGGCTTTCGAACTGGGCGACCAGATCCTCCAAGACGCCTTTTCGCACGTAGAAGTCGACCAGCGTGAACTCGAATGCGTACGTCCGGTCCTTGTTCACCTCGTGCCGAAAAAGGCTGCCGATCCAGAAGAACCTGTCGTGGCGATCTCCGACCCGCCAGACGTCGGGCTCGGTGCCGTAGCGGAGATACTGGTTGCCGGCCACGGCGAAGCACGGAGTGGTCGTGACCTTGTATGGAAGCAACGACGGGAGCGTGTGTTCGAAGTAGCCGTCTCCGAGAAGTGCCTTCCTGAAGGCGTTGACGTAGAGGCTGATGCCGTGCGAGTCGATTTCGTCGAACGATTTCATGTGGGGGCCTCGATTACCGCCTTGCGGAGGATGAAATCCTGGGCCTGTCGGGCCGCGAGGATCGCGTTCTGCTGGGGTCGGGGGAGCTTGAAGAACTGCACGATCTTTCCGCGGCACGACGCCGCACCACAAGAGCACTTCTTCCACCACGGCTCTCCCCACATCGTGCGGGAGTAGTCGAAGGTGATCTCCTCTCCGGGCCTGATGGTCCGGAGGGCGATGAGTTCCTACTTGCCACGGACGAAGCAGGTCGGTTCGCAGGACTGATTGATCAGGCGATACGGATCGGCGAGGCTGACGTAGGTCGACTCCGTCACCTGCAGGGGATCGCCGGGCCGTATCCGACGCCGTGCCACCTGTCGCAGCAACTCCCGGTGGGATATCTCCTTCCCGAGCATGACGATGCCCAGGGAGCCTCTCCGGTGTGTCGCCGTCGCGAACACACCGCGGCCCGAGATCGGGGATTTACCGATGGTGAAGTGATGATCCTGCATCTGGCCTCGAATCGTCTGGCTCCGATCATCGGAACCCGTCCGGTTCCGCGGCCGCTTGGTCGGCTTCCGGATCGGCCGCGGGCCGGATGAGAGGGAGGGCATCCTTGAGAATCCAGAGGCCCAGGGCGATCAGGACCCAGGGCAGGAGCACGCCCGAGAGCCGCCGCATCGTGGCGGCCACCGAGGCGACCTGAGCCAGGAACGACCCACCCCTGTCGACTGCCGCATCGTCGTTGCTCGCGGACGGACGAGCGCGGGCCCACCAGGCCGTTAACAGGCGGTGGATGCCAAGGCCCAGCGGCGCGATGCCCATGAGCGCGATCCAATCGGCGGACACTGCAATCGCGCAGACAGCAGCGGCGGCGCTGGCGGCCACGAGCGCCACGATGCCGGCGTACTTTCCCGCCACGATGGCCCGCGGCCTCAGGCCTGGGTCGGCGAAAAAAGCCATCGTCAGGAAGACGTCGTCGATGTTCGTCGTCACGAACAGCACGATCCCGACGATGACTGTCTCGGGCATGGAGTCATCCTAGCGGACGCTGCCGCCACGGCCGTCACTGGCCCATGATGGCCACCGCCCGTTCGAGGGTGCCGGTCCCGATCCGCATCGGACCGGACATCGGAGATCGGAATTGGATTCACCGTCGTGCGACTTGATCCGGACGATCCACTCCTCGGCCACCTGCGTGAGCCGGGTACGGATGTTCTCTCCCTCCTCACCAAAGTCGGCCAGCACCCGGTCGATCGACACCAGACGGATGGCCGTGTCGACCACGATGCCCGAGGCGTTGTCGAAGGAGTTCTTCGCGTCGGCGGTTACGAATCCCAGCACGATCGCACCGGGCCAACCCGTCGCGACGGCGAAACACTGCTGACCTGGACCCGCGGATATCTCCTCCAGCAGCACAGCCAGTCGTGAACGCGCCGGGCATCTCGCGGTGCCCGGCCGACCGGACCTGAGGACGGCGGGACGGTCCGACGGCAGAAACCCCCAAAAGACCAGTGGGCGGCACAGGACTCGAACCTGTGACCTCTACGGTGTGAACGTAGCGCTCTAACCAACTGAGCTAGCCGCCCTGATTCGACCGTCCGAACAGCGCTCGGGATCTCTCATCAGCCGTCGCGGGCAATGGAGTGCCCTCAAACGCGAGACTCGCTCGAGGAGCGACTCTCCACCCACGAACCACAGGGTTATACACCACCAAGACGCCTATCGGAAGGTTCGCCGGCAAGCCGACCCTCACGTGCCGAACGGTTCCACCCGCAGCGGCGTCGTGACGACTCGCCGGGTCACTCGGGTGGATCGAACGACGTCGCCCCGCCGCCGGTGGTGACCTCGTCGTCGTGACTCAGACGCCGTCTTGATTTCGAACTCGGCTGGTCGGCTGAAGCAATCGTGGCTGAAAGATCCATCTCCTTCACGAGCGTGTTGTACTGTTTGCGCAACTCGCCGATTGTGTGGCCGACCGACCGGCCAACCTCTGGGAGGCGTTTGCCATAGAGCATCACGGCAATCGCGCTGATGAGAACAATCTCAAAGGCGCCGAGGCCGAAGATGAACGCAACCATGGGGACGTCCGAACGACGGGATGTCGAACTCAGTGGAGAGGGTTCTCGCCGCTGGCCTTGCCGGGAAGATCCTCTTCGATCCCCTGGACACCCTTCTTGAATTCAACGATGCCCTGACCCAATGATCGCATCACCTTCGGCAGACGCGAACCAAAGAGCAGCAGCACGACTGCTCCGACGATAAGAAGTTCCGTCGTTCCGAGACCGAACATCGCCAAAGTCACGTGCATCGCGGTCATCCTTCCCGGGCCAAGCCCGATACGGAGTCACCCCATCGGTCGCCTCGAAAAAAGGCATTTTCAACGGGAGTCTACTTCTTTCAAAGTCTACTCCGCGGCTGCTGACGGTCAAATCAGGAGAACCCGCACGACCGTTTCGTACGGATCTTCGAACCCAATTCGACGGCATGAGCATCGCTTCGACACCCCGACACGTCGGGCCATTCAAGCGTCCCCAGCAGGCCACATGGATCGTCGCTCACAGCCGCTGTGCGCCTGAAGTGTACAAGGGCTGGTAGCGGTAGTAGACCTCGAGCGTCATCACGGACAGGGCGGTCGAGTAGACGCGGCCTCCATGCCCACCCCAGACGGCGTCGGGATCCCACGACCCATCGAGCGAACCACTCCGCCGCTGAAGATCTACGAGGACTCGTTGCATCCGGCTATTCCACCGATCCCAGTCGGGCCCACCCACGTGATAGAGGGCGAGTGTCGAGTAGTACCAGCGATACACATTCACGGATCCGCTTTCCGGCGGACTCGTCGCGGCGGTACGGACCGCCTCGGCAACCGCTGGATCGGACGGGTGGACGCCCAGCAGCAGGCGACACAAGAGCGCCTCAGCAGTCATCGTCGGATTAGATCGCTCCCCCGGGCGATAGCAGGCCAGGCCTCCGGATGCGCCGCTGGAAACTGAAGGAAGAAAACTGGCCGCTCGCCGCAGCGGTGTCTCCAAGCCTGAGACACCCGCGAGCCCCGCACTGGAGAGGGCCATGACCTGCCAGCCCAGTTGGCTCGTATCGCCACGGTCGCCGGCGGCATATCGCCAGCCTCCCGTGGAAGGGTGCTGCGTCCGCACGGTGTGCCCCACGGCCCGACCGAGCGACTGCAGCAGTCGCCGGTCACCCGACATGCTGGCCGCTTCGGCGAGCGCGATCGTACCCATGCCATGGCAATAGAGAGCCGTGAAAAATTCCGCGTCGCCCGCCAGCGAACCATCAGGCGTCTGACCTGCCACGAGAAAATCGACACCCCTGGCCACCTCGGCGGCGTAGGGTCCGTCAACGTGAGTGCTCCCCGCTCCGAGGAACGCGAGTAATGCAAGCGCCGTGACGCCATTGTCACAGCGGACTCCCGAGCCATGGCGATCGACTCCGTCCGATGAACGCTCGACCGTCGCGCCGTGCCGTGCCGCGCTCCAGCGGCCATCGGCCGACTGGGAACGCCGCAGCCACTCGAGCCCAGCCCCGACGGCCCGCTCAGTTTCCTCCGAACCGCCCCGAGCGGCGGCGGCAGCAGCGCGCCGTCGAGCCGTACGATCGGCATAGGCACGCGGAACGGACCGGGGCGACGCGGAGTCCAGGACACGCGACGGTGTCTCCTGCAAGGCATGCCCTTTAGCCGTGGACGGTTCTGACGCACCATCCAAAAGCGGCACGATGTCGGACTCGTCGAGTGCCGCGATAGACTCCGCAGCCGTGTCGGCGTCGGCGGGATTTGCCGGAGAAGGGCTGGACGGCTCCGAGGCTCCATCCTCTTGGGAACCCGCTGGCTCGGACGTGTCGAACACTGCATCCGCCACGCCGGCGGCATCGACGGACGGTGAGGAGTCGCTTGCGACCACATCCTCCTGCAATGATTCCTCGAGCACGACGGCCATCGTCATCCGACCGGTGTCAGCCTGTCCCCATGAGGCAGGCGTGAGGCCGCCGACCATCGCGGCCACAATCGCCAGGGTAAGGTGGAGCACGCCCGCCAGCACGACACACTTTCGCATCGTTCCGGATTGCATCCAGCCGGTGCGAATCGTGACCGCGACCACAAGCGCGATCACGGCGAGCACGCAGGAGCCGATGATCCAGCCGCTCTCCATGCCTCTGGCTCCACTCAGCGCGTCACGCGCTCCGCCGCCTTGGACGCGGTGACCTGGACCGAGATGCCGACATGCCGAACGCCGGCGGTTCTGCAGGCCTGGTAGACCTCGGCCATACGGCCGTGGCTGGCCGCTCGATCCCCACGCACGAGCACCGCGACATCGGTTCGCCCGTCGCGCCGGATCCGATCCATCAGGGCAGGCAGCTCGTCGACGGCGACCGCTTCGCCCTTGATACGGATCGTTCCGTCGGCCCCAACCTCGATGATCTCCGGCCGACTGGCGGCAGTCGGCTCCGCCGACGAGGCCCGCGGTAACTCCACGTCGAAGGCCCGCTCCTCACTGGAGAACCGCGTCGCGCACATGAAGAACATGGTGAGGACGAGCACGACGTCGATCATCGGCGCACGACTCGGCTCCGGCGGCTCAACGGAGGACAGACGAACGAGCGGCATGCGTTGGCTCCCGAGGGGCTGGCCACCGTCCGGCGGTCAGGCGGCCCTTGATTCCGATGGCTTGAGCGACCCTCGCCCCGACCGCGATCCACGACCGCGTCGCGACGGCATGGTCGCCGCCTCGGCGGATATCAGGTCGATGAGCGACTGACCGGCCTCGTCGAAGCGCATCGCCAGCCGATCGACACGGCTTGTAAAGGTCGAGTGCAATACCATCGCGGGAATCGCCACGAGCAACCCTGCCGCCGTCGTGATGAGGGCCTCTCCAAAACCACGGGCCAGGAGATCCGGACGGCCCATCGCCCCCGCAACGGACACGTCGTGAAACGACTTCATCAGTCCAAAAACCGTCCCCAACAGGCCCAGCAGCGGCCCAATCGTCGCCACTCCATGGAAGACCCGCCGGTATCGCCGGAGATGATGCAACTCACGTTCGCAGGAGTCGATCACAGCCTGCTCGATCTCGACGGCCGGCCTGCCCCAGCGACGAACGGCGGAGGCGAAGATGTTGGCAATCGGACTGCCGTTCGTGTCGCAGGCATCGAGCGCCTCGTCGCGAGCAAGCTGCGCCGCCTCGACCTGCTCGAGAAACCGCGTGACGAAGATGCCGGGGACCACCCGACCGCCCCGCAGCGTTACCGCACGCTCGATCCCGAACACCGCAAGCGCGAACGAGCAGCCCGCCAGCGGCAGCATCAGGATGCCGCCCTGCCGGATCAACGAAAGCAGACTACCGGAGGGCATGATCTCGTCCGCGTCGGACGACGGCTTCCCTGCCGGCTCGACGGACTCGGAGGCATCCGCAAGCCGCAGCGTCTCCCGGCTCGGTGACGCAGGACTCATCGCCCCGGCCCAAGCCCTCGGAGACACCGCGTCATCTGCGCAGGCCAGCGGATCATTGAGGGCCAAGCGGGTCCACGAAAGCGCGATGAGGGCGACGACCAGTCGCATGGCGGCGGATCGGCCTGGCATCCTCATGTCCCGAAAGTCCCAGGGGCGGCCCTCTCCGACGCGGGCGGTCCCTCGCCCCCGCCCAGGCCCATTCCCGACTGAGTCATCGGCCGATCTCAAGGCTGCAGGTCGCCGGAAACCGCTTCGCCGACCATGTCTCCGCGACCGGCACCATCGGCCGACCTTTCCGACGCAATCCGACGCAACAAGACTGCCCCGTAAAAACGCCCCCGGGCCGGACCACCAGTGACGGCAGTCCGACCCGGGGGTCGCACCAAGTCTGGATCACGCTCGTCACCGGACGCCCGCGGTCGTCGGCGGAAAGCGGAAAATGTCGGGTCAGTATTCGGTCTGACAACCGTGGTCGAGGTCACCCACCATGTGCAGGTGATTATGGTCGATGTAGACCACCTCGCGGCAGTCTTCGTCGACCAGCGTGTGCGGCACGGGCCATCCGATCCGCTTCACCTCCTGGAAGTAGACCGTGCATTTGTAGTGGGCGTGGTGCTGCTGCGCGGGCCCCGCGAGCGGATAGTGGCGAGGTGGATCGATGTAATCGGCGATCTTGCACTTCGTGATCCGCACGTGATTGCGCTGGACTTCGTACAGAAAGGGCCAGTTGCCCTGGACAGGCCGGGCCTTCTCGAGGGCCCTCATGACTTCGTCGTCGCTGGGCTCGTCGACGGCCTCGCAGGGGCCGCCTGGCAGCAACGGTCCGAGGATCGGCGCCCGCTCGTAGCGTTCATGATTCCAGAACTTGTCCTCCTGGGACTTCTGCAGTCCGACCGGCACGGGGATCGGTATCGCCATTGGACCGATGTTCGGCCCCTCACTCATCATCCAAAAACACCCGCCTTGAGACATGAGTCCGCCGGCGAGAACGAGGGCGACGCTCAGGATCTTGGTGCGCTTGAGCATGGACCTTGATCTCCAGGGAAACGATTCCACTTCTGCAGTTGGTATCGGCGGAGGACTGCGCTGAACTTTCGGATTTTTCCGGTTCTGCGGTCCCGGGCGGCACGCCCGGCAAGAGGCCGACGGCGCAAACGAGGCGGTCAAAAAAACCGAACCCCGCGAACCCGTTCTCTTTTGGAGAACCAGGTCGCGGGGCCCGGTCAGCAGCGCACGGGATTCCCGAGCGTTCGGTGCCCAACTCAGCCGGACCGGCGAGTCGGCGGATGCATTCGATCAGTGGTGCTTGCTGTAGTGATCGTCGTCGAAGTCCAGCCACCACCAACCGTCATCCCATTCGAGCGACACCCGCCTCCAACCAAGTGGCACCTGGGGATACGGGTAAAAGGGGCCGATATACGGCCAGGCCGTCGGCGAATACTGGGTTGGATACTGCAGCGCCGCGTAGTTGGGATAGGCGGCATAACTCGGCCAGGCGTAGTTGGGCATGCTTGGGCCTTCTCCACGCACGGCCACGGGATTCGCCCCACCACGGCCCGGCATCATCGGCATCGGCGTTCCGAAGCCTGCGCCGCTCCGGCCCATCATCGCCCTACTGTCGCCGACGATCCGCTCGGATCCCGGCATGGCGGCTCCACCCTGGGCATAGCCTCCATACTCGCCTGGGCCGACGATTCGATCGCCGATGACCATCGGCTCGGAGTACCCACCGGTCGGGGTCACCGACTGCTGTCCATAATTCGCTGCAGCCCTGCCCGACGGCCGGGGCGCGGCGACGCCCATTGGCATCGGGCGCGGTGCCATCGCCGGACTCGACTGGCCGGACGGATCAAAGGCCTGGGCGAGACGAACCTGAGAGCCCAGGTCACCTCCCGGCGGGAGGATCTGCAACTCGTTGACGACCGCTTCGACGCCTGGAACCGAGCGAACGATCGCCTCGGCCGCCTGGACTTGTCGCTCGTCGCCGACCCGTCCAGCGAGACGAATCGAATTCCCTTCCGCCTTCACGGCAACGCGGAACCCTCGCAGTTCACCCGAACCCCGGATCGCCTCCGCCACGCGTTTCGCGAGGGATGGCGCGGGGGCAGCGGGTGCCGACTGGAGATCCTTTTCAGCGGCATTCTGCTGTTCGGAACGTATCTGCTGCGCCGGAGCCACAGGGATCGGCAGGACAGGCGCATTCCGGCTTTCGACGGTCACTGGGCGTTCGGAAGTCACGGAGAGACGGTTCACGACCATCTCGACCCCGTCGGTGGACTCGGCCACAGCGACCGCCGCCGCGATCTCCTGCGCCGTTCCCACGGCACCCTCGAGGAAGACGGTTTTGCCCTGCACACGGACCCCGATCTTCTCCGAATTGACCGACCCGGTTCCCGACAGTCTCTGAGAGACCCGGGCCGAGAGATCCTCGCCGCGGGCGGCCCCCGCGGCGGTTAGGCCGCAGAGGACGACCGCGACGAACGCCTTCCTTGACACTCCCATGGCTGACTCCTGTTGCCTCTCGGGATCCCCGGCAGACCCGACGGTCTGAGCAGGGACGTGATACCGCTGCTAACGGTTGTATCGACCGAAGGAGCCCTCCCATGCGAGTCTTTTCCCCAAAGCGAGCAAAGGGGCAGGCATCGCCGATTCAGCCGGTTCCACCACTGACGACCTGCCACGGCCTCGCCGGGAAGCATCCGCAATCTGGGAAGCCCACGCAGGACTCCTCGGCGACCAATGATGGTCAAGAGCCGGCGGAGCCGCCGGATTCGGAGGTCTGCGAACTGAAGTCCGTCACGGCAAGCAGGGTCATCACGGCAAGGGTGCCAGCGGAAAGGACACTCGCTACGGGCCCGACCTGAAACGACGCCGCACACAGCACACCGACGGCCGCCAGGAGCGCCATGAAGACTCCCTGGACTGCGGGCATGATCCGCGTGCCCTCGGTGAGTCGCGTCGCGACGGCGGCGCATAACCCGAAAGCCTGCACCAGTCCGATCAGGCAGAGCGATGGCGACACTACTGCCGCGAGGGGCAGGATGGGGCTGACCATATGCAAACGACTCCCTTTGCGACGCGTGCCGCGATCCGAACCGGATCGACACCCCTGTCCTTGGCCAATCGACTGGATCGGGTTCTAAACGATCCACCGTTGAAGGCTCGGCGTGATAGCAACGGCAGCATCCGTCGGGGAAGGGCAATCCGTCCGGGCACAACATTCCCCAAGAGACCAGGCTGGCCCGGCAGAGAGACTAAAATGCGGCGGATGGCGAGCCTGGCGGCCTCAGCGGGCCTCGATCAGGTCTGCCAGACGGCGATCGAGATCATTGATTGAAACATTTCGATCGACAACGCGTCCATCTGCACCGATGAGCACCATTGTGGGGAGCGTTAGAATGCCGAACTCCTCCGCCAGCCTCCCATCGAGCCCACCCTCCTCGAGCAACTGAGGCCAGGGAATTGGCCGGGACGCGAGATACCGCGAGACGGACTCGCGATCGGTATCGAGCACCACGCACACCACACCTAGCTTGCCGGCACCATATTTGTCGAGAAGTTCACGGATACGGGCGATGTCGACCTTGCATGGCTCGCACCACGCCGCCCAGTAATGCACCACGACCGGCTTGCCGGACAGGGCCTTCACGTCGACCGACTTGCCGTCGATCGTCTTTCCCGCAAGCGCGAACGGCATTCCGACGCTCTGCAATCGGCGGGCCGCGCCGCGGGCCTTGCCGGCGACTGCAGCGCTCGGGAATCGTTCGACGATCGCCGCATACCGCGTGATCGCATCCTGCTCCTTGCCCGCGAATTCATCCGCGATCCCCATCTGCAAGAGAGCCTCCGCGGCGTCCGGCGCATCCGGATGCCGCTCCACGAAAGTCGACAGCGAGGCGAGCCAATCGGTCTGGGCCTGCTCGACGTTCACATCGGGGCCCTGCATTGAAGCGGCATAGCGAGAGGATGCCAGACGGAACTCGACGAACGCCTGCAACGGCTCGTCCTCCGAGACGTCGGACGCGAGCTTCTCGAGACCCGTAAGACCCTGTTCGAACCCACCCTCCTGAACCGCGGCGGCGATCGTTTCAGCCAACTGCCTGACCCAGAAGCGACGCTCCTCGCCGTCGGCCACGCCCACGATTTGCCCGAGAAGTTCGACCTGTCGGCTGACGAGCGGGGCCCGCTCCTTGGGCCCCACCGTCACGAGCTTCTCCTCCACCTGCCGCAACTGTCTCAAAAAGGGAAGCACCGCCTCGCTGGCTCCACCCGGCGTCGCCTCATCCTGCGAGATGCCGGGCGTTGGCGAGAGCATGCCAGCGGAGGCGATCGCCTCTCCCTGGGCGACGATCTGCGGGGCGTCGATCGGGCGCCAGCACGAACCACAGCGAAGAAGCGGACCGATCGCGATCTGCTGGGACGCCTCACCGAGATCCGCGAGCGTCATCACATTGTCGTACACAACGACGTCGTCGGTGAGTCCCGTGCCATCCGCCGGGAGCAGACCCGGCGGCCCCGACGGCACCATCACGGCTCGCTCCGCCGTCTTGCCACCAGCTGGCTGCCTGGCCTTCGCGAACGCCTCCTTGAACCGCACGGCCGCAGCGGAGATTCTCTGCTCGATCGATGCCAACCTCTCCCCGGCGAATCCGGCGGACTCGAGATCCTGGCGGCTGGGCAGCAGGCGGGCGAAACGATCGCCATCGGCATTGCGGATGGCTTCAACGACTTCGGCGGCGGCCTCCTCCGCGGAGATCATCAGCCAACGGTCGAGTTTACCGTCCTTGTCGTCGTCACGACCCCAACGGATTCCCTCGAAACCGAGCCACCGCGATTGTTCCGGCTTGGCGTCCGCATCCGAATCGATGTCCCGGTAGACCTCGATTCCCTCGAGATAGTAGCTCCATCGATCGACGGTCCTGTCGCCGTCGGTGTCAGCGAAGCTCCGCAGCACCTGTCCATCGCGATCACGGACGACCCAGGCGGTCGAATTCCCGTCGCGCTCCATCCGGATCGTGCAGGCCGTGGCGGCGTCCCCTGTGACGCGTGTGTACTGGACGTCCGGCTGAACGGGGGCGAGCCCGAGCGCATATTCGACCGTCGGCTGCGCTCCGAACGCGGAAGCGATCGGGCCGGCGGCCATCATGAAGACAACGACGGCCATGAGCCGTGCGACGGCGGGGCTGCCTCGCTTGAGACGTCGGCCTCTGGCATCATCCCGATGCCCCCTCCTCGAAGCTGATCGCGGGGGGCTCATGGATCCGGGGGACGCGATTGCCTCGCCTTGGCTGAGGCCGCGAGATCGGAGTGCGTTCATGACAATCCTTTTTTGCTGACACGTGGGGGTTC
>JBJTBB010000076.1:0-3540 GCA_046091125.1 Planctomycetaceae bacterium | reverse complement strand
GCGGGGCCCCCTGCCGGCATCGCCCGCGCTCGCGGAACTCCTTCCCCGTATCGCCGCCTAGCGCTATGATTTCTATCGAGGGCGCCACACCACTCTTCCAGGCCCGCAACCAAAGCGACTGGAGGCTGAGGCCGAGCGATTACGGCAGCCATTCGGCGGCGTCCGACGACACATCAACGGCTTTCTCGCGAGCCGCAGGGCGGCGCAGGTGGAGAGCGTCACGCTCGCGGGTATCTTCGCGAGGCTGGGTCGCTCCGGGGCGGCCGAACGGCTGTCCGGGCTCGGGCCGGCGACCTCCGCAAGGCTCCACTCCCGGATCACGTGCCTCATCGTCGCGGCTCGTCGGCTAACGGACCGGGATCCCGCCCTGGCGACGACTCGTTATGACGAGGCGACCGAGTTGCTGTTTCGTGCCGTCGGCTGTGGTGCGATGGTCGATCCATGGAACATTCTCGGTTTTGGCGGACAGTTTCCACTTCATGATCCGGGAGGCGAAAGCCTGCCCGACCCGCGCATCGACGACCTTGTGGATACGACGGGTGGCCTGATGGACGGCTACGCTGCGATCTGCCGTCGCACCGCTCTCGGAGGTGATACGACGACAGCGGCTCGTGCCGCAGCCACACTCGAGAAACTGGCCGTCTGGTGGGATCGATTCGCCACGACGACCGTCAGCGGGATCCCGAGGCTCTCCGGCCGTGAGGTGCTCGATTCGACACGCGAGGTGATCGGGGCTCTGGATCGACGGCGTCAGACATCCCCATCACCGCCTCCCCCCGGGTTCTGGCGACGCGAGGTCGGCGGCTTCTCGTCCACGCGCAGCCATGCCGACGCCGTGGGGGCGCTCCTCGCGGAGGGTGACCTCGACGGTGCCATGGGCCTGGTGGTGCATTGGGCGTCGTTGTTGGAGGAGAGCCTTTCGGATCAGTCCGGCCGCGACTGGCTGGAAGCGGCCGGTCGGTGGCTGGCGGCTGTGCACCTCGATCCGGCACACGACGAGGCTGCTCGGAGAAACCGCGAGCGTCGCTTCCTCGAACTCGTCGACGCCAACACCTCCGCGATTCTCGACTCACTTGAACGCTTCGCAGCCGCCGCGACGAGAGGACGTGGTAGCGCCGATTCCGGACCGACGCGACGGGCCCCTGCCGATCAGACGGGAGATGCGCCCAACTCCGACGACGGTTCTGATGACGCAGCGGACGACAACGACGAAAGCGTGGCCGCCGCGTACGAGTCGATGGTCTGGCAGGACAGTGCCGACGATGGCGTCGACGGTGGTCTGGCCGACGCGGAGGGGGCGGCTGGCCATCCAGGAGAGTCGGAGGAGGTTCTCGATGCGATCGAGGATGCGGCGATGTTCCTTGCGGGCGTTTCCCGACTCGTCCGTCAGACGGTGATCGGATGGTGCCGTTGCGATTGTCCGGTCGCGAGTGATGCCGCCAGTGCCCCGTCAACCGAAACCGATCAGCGTCGCGAAGACCGTGACCGGGAACGAAACAACCGCATCGATGAACAAGAGATCGACTCGATGCTCGGATGGCGTTTGTCGGGCAAGCGACTACGAAAGGCGCTCGTGCGCGCAGCCGAAGGCATTGCCGCCGAAGCCGCCGCCCTTCGGCCTGAGGGATCTCCGGCAGAGTATGACCGGATCCGCCTGGCAGCCGACAACACCGCGGAGCAGCTCTCCGACACGGCCGTTTCGGTCACAGAGACACTGTGGGTTCTTTCGGCGCGTCTGAAGCTCGCGGGGGCCGCGGGAACCGGTCCGGCAGGAAGATTGGTCGCCGCGTTGCTCAACGGCGATGTCGCGGCCACTGAAGAGGCCCTGCAGACGGTTCAAAATGGATTGGAGGGACGGAAGGTGCTGTACGTTCCCTTATCGCGCGGCGGTCGTCCACGACGGGTCGTCCGAGCGAGGGCCAGGGTGCGCCTGCTCGAACGAAGCGCGTCTGCGCTGCCGAGGCTGGGCCTCGTGGAACGAGCGACTGGAATTGTGAATCTCGCTCGTTCCCTGGAGGCAAACCGTCCGGCCGGCGGTGCGAGTGTGAGTGAATTCGACAGGCTCTTCGAGGCCGCCACGATGGCGCTCGTTGAGCGGATCGCCCGCTCGGCGGATGATGATTCACCGAGAGTTCTTGAGGGTCTCGCACAACTCGTGCCTCGACTGCTGGAAACCTGGACACAGCATGCGCGTCAACTGCGATTGAGCGTGCTCGAGCGCCTCAAGGACGACAACGCCTTCGCTGCCGTGCGGCAATTCGTGGAGCGGTACGGCAGGGGGCTCTTCACGCAGCACCTGCTGGCCCCTGGGTCACTCAGGGGCATCCTCCGAGGGGGCGTGCGACGATGGATCGCCGCCCAGATGGAAAAAGCGGAGGGTTCTCACGACGAACCCCTCCAGTTGTACGTGGACATCGCGTCCGGGGTGGTCGACCAGCGTCAGGCTGCATCGCGTCTGAGGCTCGTGTTGGAGAGCATTGCAGAAAACCACGCCGAATACCGAGACTGGAATTCGACGACCACTCAATCGGATCGTGGCGAAACACTGCACATTCTGCTCGATCTCCTGAGGGTCAAGGCGGAGTACGATCGCATCTCCTGGACGCTTCGTCCGGTCAGCATGGCCCACCGTGTGCTGGCGGTGAGGGGGGCACGGGATGCGGCTGCGGCGTGGCGCGGGAGGGTACAGGAGGAGACGGAATCGACCTGGAAGGCGATCGTCGAACGGCTCGGGAGCCTCGAGCGTCAGTGGGGAGTAAGGCTCGCGAGCGTCGCCGATCGGGTGGGGAGACCGTTCGCAGCCGCGCTCGAGCAGGACGAACTTGAGGCGCTCGTGCCCCCTGCCGTCGATGAATTGAACGGCAAGACGGGGATCGACCCATCGGTCTTGGGCCGGACGCCCGCCGGTGAGGCGCTCGAGCAACGGGCCGAGGCCTTGCTCGGCGTGGCGCCGGGCTCCGGAGTGGAAATCCCGCTGTCGCTCGCGCGACTGGAGCGATGCGTTGATCGGGCACTGACGGTGCCCCCGGGTGGGCGACGATCGGGCTGGAGATTTCCGGAATCCGTTCCCTGGCTTCCGATCGCCTGGGATGAACTCGCCCGACGATTGGTCCAGTAGGCCGGATTGTCTCAGGCACGACGATTCGGCTCTCGAGAGCGGTTGAATGGTGGCCGTGCACGTCGAGGAGCATGGGCACTTCGAGGCGTTGAGCAAGGGCGGCGGGCAGGGCTATCCTGCAAGAGGTCACTCGATCGGCCAGGGTGTCGTTTCTATGGATCTCCAAGAGCGTCGTGTCAGCGTATGGCTGGCGGGTACGGTGCCGATCGCGGAGCACGTCGCCGCTGCTGAGCAACTCTCCCGGGAGGCCGCGGAAGCTGGAGGCCGGGGGCCGACCCTCGTGCTGTGCGAGCATGAGCCGGCGATCACGATCGGCCGGGCCGGCTCACGGACGGACATCCACTTGACCGCGGCCGTCCGCGCTGCGGCCACCGTGTCGGTGAGGTTCATCGGTCGCGGAGGCGGCGCGGTGGCCCAAGCGC
>JBJTBB010000075.1:0-3184 GCA_046091125.1 Planctomycetaceae bacterium | reverse complement strand
CCGCTTGCGGGACAGAAGCTCACGGGGCGACAGCTCCTCGAGCGGTTGCAGGCAGCCGTGTCCGCTGTTGGACTTCCGCATCCCCTCCACGTCCACACCGTCAACCTGGGCCTTCCGGGCAACTGGACGTCGATGCTGGAGACCATGCGGGCGTTGGAGGCGGGCCCGGCCCATCTTGCGCACGTCCAGTTCCACAGCTACACCGGCGGTGATGAAGACCCCGACACCTTCGGCTCCGGCGTCGAACCCCTTGTGGAGCGATTCGCCCATCAACGATCACTGACCCTGGACGTGGGCCAAGTGCTCTTCGGGGACACTGTGGCCATGACCGGTGACTCAGGTGCCGCCCAACACCTCGCCCATGCCACGGGCGCCGCCTGGTGTTCCCACGACCTGCACCTCGAAGGCGGCTGTGGCGTGCTGCCGATTCGCTATCGTGAACGTTCGCTCGTACATGCCTGGCAGTGGGCCATCGGTCTGGAGTGGTTCCTGTCGGTCGACGATCCCTGGCGGATCGTGCTTTCCACGGACCATCCGAACGGCGCTCATTTTTCCGCCTATCCGGTGCTGATGCGACTGCTCGGGGACGAGCCATTTCGTCGTGAGGCGTTCGCTCGCGTCCACCCGGTCGTTCGCAGGCGGAGTCCGCTGAAGGGATTGACTCGCGAATACTCGCTTCAAGAACTCATCACGATCACCCGTGCCGCTCCGGCACGGATCGCGGGCCTCCGGCACAAGGGTACGCTCGCGGTGGGCGCCGATGCGGACATCGCCGTTCATCGACCGGGGCCCAATCTCGCCGAGATGTTCTCGATGCCGGCCTGGGTCGTCAAGGCGGGTCGAGTCGTCGTGCAGGAAGGGGAGATTCGGGACGATCGGCCTGGTGACAGTCTGGTCGCTCAGCCCGCGACGAGCGTCTCGATCGCTTCGACGTGAGCGGCGTTCGACCGCATCGGTGAAAAATACTCTTCTGCCACCGCCCAGGCCTCGTGGCCCATGGCTGCCGATCGCTCGGGAGATTCAAGCACCTGCACGGCCCGACGCGTGAGATCGGAGGCTGGGTCACTCGCCACGAGAAACCCGTTCCGATCATCGTGGACCAGTCCCGAAACCGATGGGCTCTTCACCGCCACGGCAGGCACCCCCGCCACCATGGCGTCGAGGATCGCCCCGCCGAGAGACACGTCTCCCGCCTGCCAGGCGAGGGCCACGTGAGGTACGAGCAGGCGCACGGCTTCGAGCGACTCGAAATGGTGCAGGCGGTCGCCGATTTCCTGCACCCGCTGTCTGCGGGAGATCCGGTTCCACTGGCTGCCTCGCCCCACGAGGACGTGTTCGACGTCCGGCAGCACGATCTCCATCTGATCGATGGCAAAAAGCAGATGTTCGAGCCGCGCCGCAGCCTCGATCGGCGCGACGCACAAGGTCCACGGGCGGTCGGGGCGAAGTCCGAGCCTCTCGGCCAGTGAGGAGCGGTCGACACCGGCCACAGGCGAAGGTGCGGCGGGCGGCACGACCCGCAGGACGGATTCGGGCCTCGTATGTCGACGGCATGCATCGGCGAGGACCGCCGAGTCGGCGAGAATCAGCTTTGACGAACGCAGCACCCGTCGTCTCCACCAGGAGTCGCCTGGGCAGGTACCCACCCGACAGGCCACCGGCACTCCGCAGGCATTGCCAGCGGCCGTCGTGATCCATCCGGTCGACCACCCCCAACTCTCCACGAGCGCCGGGCGAAGACTCGCGAGAATCGCCATGACGGCGGGTAGGCAGCCGACCGTTATCGTGGGTCGATGCGAGACGCGGTGCACCCGCACGCCAACGGCTTCCAGCCGCATGGCGAGATCTCCCGAACTGGTGAGGATCACGGCGTGAACCTCCCAGTCGGATGCCATCAGCCCACTCGCGGCGAGTTCGACCTGGACGCCCGTGCCGACTTCGTCCAACCCCCGGGAGACCAGAACGATCCTCCGACGGCCCGAAACGGTTGCCTGCGGAAAACCATCCGGCCCTGCGTCACCACGGCGCGCGAAGGTCATCCGTCTCCACCCGTCTGTCGTACGACTGGAATACGCGGAAGACCGGCAATCTCCGATTCGTCGAGAGCTGCGAGGTGGGGGAGCTGCCGCCAGGCTCCGTCGTAATCGAGACCGTAGCCCACGACGAACCGGTCGGGGATTCTGAAGCCGACGAAGTCCGGTCGAATGTCAACCTCCGCCCGGCCTTCCTTCTCCAGCAGTACCAGTGATCGGACGCTCGCCGCGCCGAGCGCACCGATCCGTTCGAGGATCGCCTGCAGCGTGTGACCGGTGTCGAAGATGTCGTCGACCACGAGGATGTGCTGCCCAATGACCTTCGGAAGTGTTTCGAGATGCAGTTCCAACCGTCCCGGCGATGTCGTCGAACCCCGATAACTCGATGCCCAGACCATGGCGACTTGAACGGGTCCGTCGAGCCTGCGGATGAGATCAGCGACGACGACGATGCTACCGGTCAGCACGCCGACGATCAGGAGAGGTTTTCCGGCCGTGGCGAGTCGCACGTCGGAGGCGAGGCGATCGATTCCGGCGGCCAGTTCGTGTTGGTCAAGAAGAATGTCCATCGTCTCGGCCGGGGAGTTCATGCCGACATCTGCGGCGACCGTCGGATGCTTCGGGGGACGGATCGGTATCCTATCGGGAGATTCCCACCGCCTTCCATGTCCCGATCGGACCAACCGTGCCGCTTCAACCCATCAACCAAGTCTCCAACGCCCGGCTTGTTGATCCATCCGAGTCCAAGGCGGCCGACCCTGGGCATCCGCCGCTCAGGGGGCTCGTGCCGCCGGCAGGCTGGTCGCGGCTCGAGGTCGACGGCCGGGTCGCGGATTGGTTCCAGCCGGCCGACAGGGAGTTTGGCGAACCGGGCCCGGTGCTTCTGCACCTGGTGGATCACATGCCTCCCACGTCGGCGGTGGCGGAAGGCTCGTTGGATTTCGTTGGCCCAAGCGATAGAGCCCTTGTCGAAGCCGTTGGCGTCCCGACGCTCGTTCCTCGCGGGGGCAGCTGCTGGTGGCTCGATGTGATCGAGCCCTCCTTCCACCCGACATCACCGCCGATCGCCTTTCTCGTGGGTGCATGTCGATCGGCACTGGTTCGGGCGGCAGGCGGCGGCTCTCCGGTGATCGCTGTGAGTGGCATCGGGG